>JANNWE010000557.1:0-7402 GCA_031414675.1 Cytophagaceae bacterium | reverse complement strand
TCTATACAAAATAGATACATCAGATTGTACTGTAAGACCTTCTTTGGAAGGAAGCGGGACTCTTACTTCTAAGTTCATTGTACGAGTAGGTAATTTAATTATTGAGGTAGTAAAAGGATTATATCCTCTAGCTCCTTCCATTAAAGGCTCCGTTTTTATCTTACCAAAAGAACGCTTTACTCCAACCTCGCCTTGCCTTATAACTGTGCAACTTCCTAATAAACTAGTTAATGCTAATAAAATAACAATCCTTATTTTTTTCATTATATATGTGTTTAAATGCTGTCTTATTTTTAAGACGATGCAAACTTAGAACACTAGTATTAGATTGAACTTAATCAAAAATTAGAATGTAATTAGATTTTATTTAGGCAAAGTAATATCTATTGTAACTCCTTCTTTTTCAGAAGATTGAATAGAAATTTTGCCACTATGAAGCTCTATTATTCGCTTAGTAAGAGAAAGACCCACCCCATGGCCTTTTGTAGTTTTTGAGTTTGAACCTCTTACAAATGGTTCAAAAATAGTAAGTAGCTCTTTGGCAGACAATAATTGACTTTTGTTTTTGAATTGTAATGATATTTCCTCAGTATTAATAGATACTTGAATATCCACTGTATGGTTTGGAGAATACTTTATTCCATTTTCCATAAGATTTAAAAATGCTGTGAAAAGTAACTGTCCGTTACCTACTAATTCAGGTATAAGCTCTTGATTTTCATCAAAATTGATTCGAATCACACTTCTATTGTTCTTTTTTAAAACGTCACTTCTAACTCTCGAAATTTTATCTAAAATATTTACCAAGGTGCGATCTTGATTATCAATTTCAATAGAAGTAAGGTCAAGAAGATTATTGCTGAGCTTATTTAGTTGTTTAACGTCGTCTAGTACGGAGCTTATCATTAGTTTGAGCTCATCAGGGTTGTCGTTTGCCAATAACGAAACTTGGATTTGACCAGTGATTGAAGTAAGCGGAGTGCGAAGCTCATGCGATGCATTAGAAACAAATGCCCTTTGGGATAAAAAAGCTTTTTGAAGTCTTTCCAACATTTGGTTAAAGCGAATAGAAAGCTGTTCAAATTCGTCTTTTCTGTTGCCTTCCTCGAGTCTTATTCCTAGTTCTGAACTTTTTATAGCGTCAATTTTTGAAATCATTTTATTGATAGGAAGTAGCATTCTTTTTACAAAAAGCCAACCTGCTAAGGAGCTGAAAATTAGCATCATAAATCCTCCAAAAACCAACATAAATGCTAAATTTTGTTGTTTGCTTAGTCCATATTTATCTATTGCTGATGCTATTACTATATAAGGTTGCTTATTGTTTGTGGTAATATATCCAAACAACTCTCTTTCTTTTTCTTTCCAATAATAGGATTTAAATTGTTTTATTTTTACTAAATAATCATGATTAAAACCCAATTGATCTTCCCCACTTTCATACACTACCTGGTTATTGTTATCATAAATAATAATTTCTTCATCTATTAAAGCAGTAAAGTTATTTTTATCTAGAAGTTTTAGAAGATCGGGGCTGATCTCATTTTTATTAAAAAAAATTGTTGAGGCGGTGATTGCTTCTTGTTTCAAACGATTTTTACTCTCGTTTTTTCTATGATTCTCACTTTGAAAAAATATAATAAAACAAAACAAAGAAAGTAAAATAGCGATAATAAAAAGATAGATGGTTATGAGTCGAAAGCGTATTGTCATTTGTTTTTCAACATATAGCCCATACCTACAATGGTATGAATGAGCTTATTAGAAGACTCTTTGTCGATTTTTTTTCTAAGATAATTTACATATACTTCTATAAAATTTGTACCCGTATCAAAATTAATATCCCAGACTTTTTCAGCAATATCTATTTTTGAAACAACCCTACCTTTGTTTCTCATTAAATATTCTAATAAATTAAACTCTTTGGCAGTAAGACTAATGACCGTATTATTTCTTCTAGCAACTTTTTCTTTTAAATCTAACTGCAAATCGGCCACTTGAATCATACTTTCAACCTCAGCAGAGGGGCGTTCTAAAGTGCGTTTTAGAAGAGCTTTAACTCTTACCAACAATTCCATAAAATCAAATGGTTTTACTAGGTAATCGTCTGCACCTACTTCAAAGCCTGATAATTTATCACTTACGCTACCTAAGGCAGTAAGCATCAATATCGGAATCTTAGTATTGGTTTCTCTTATTTTTTTACAAATTTCTAATCCGCTAATATCTGGCAAACCAATATCAAGAATGACTAAGTCAAAGGGTTTCGATTCTAAAAGTTGTAGTGCATCTTTGCCAGTTTCAGCAATTTCAGCAATGAAATTTTGCGTTTGAAGGCCTTTCTTAATAAATGTAGCTACTTTTTCTTCGTCTTCTACAATCAAAATATTTTTTAAATCCATCATTTTGTTCGAATATTAAAAATTTGTTTTTAATGATTTGTTTTTTAAAAAACTGTAGTAAATCATCAATAATTTTGTAAAAGTAGATAATTGTCCTTAGAACGAAATTACAATAAAATTAAATTGTTATTAGAAAAAAAGGTATTATTTTTTCTTTCGAATAAATTCATAAGAATAGCCAATTTGAAGAAAGTCTCGGCCGCTTTCATCATTAATCTTGTAATCAAACTGGTTAAGATATCCAATCATCACGGTGGATTGCTTTGAAATTTTATAATTTAAATTAATACTTGCTCTATTTCGCTCAAAATAAGGGGCTATATTAGTAAAAAACAATTCATTGTAAACTCCCATTTCCAATAAATTTTTTCCTTCTTTGTTTTTTAAAAGCGGATATACCAACCCATATCTATTTCTAAATCTATTTCTATAACCAGAAGGCGAAAATCTGAATTCTGTACGGATACGGTTTTCAATTTTGAAAGCATTGATTTGATGGTTAATCTGAACTTGTGGCCATAAACGAACCTCAGATCTATTTTTGGGAATTACAAAATTTCCTCCATCGCCGTAGGTATCGTATTTTCCGCCTGCAATTGTAAAAACTATAGCTTTTTGGGGCTGAAAGTTAATGCCACCTTTAAATTCATGATAATTATAATTAGAATAAAATCGTAAGGACCGCAATTGAGCTTCACCAAAAGCACTCCACTTTTGATCTATTTTATATTTGGCATTTAGTATATTCCATGAACCCAAATCTTGGGTTTTAGCACTAAAACCTATTAAAATAAAGCTAAAAGTCAAACCTATTGACCTCGAAAAATATAAATACCTTACGTTTCTCAAATAAATTACTTTTTTGCTGTTTTCATTTGAATAACATCTACTAAAAAAGAGAATGCCATTGAAAAATAAATATAACCTTTTGGAATTTCAAAATGAAATCCTTCAGCTAAAAGTGATACACCAATTATCATTAAAAAGCATAAAGCCAAAACTTTGAAAGAAGGATGTTGAGAAATAAATGAGCTAATAGGTTTTGCAGCTACCAGCATAATAAGAACGGTGACTACCACTGCGGTGTACATTACCCATAGATCTTGAACCATACCCACAGCTGTTATTATGGAATCGACAGAAAATACCAAGTCTAAAACTATTACTTGAGCTAATAATTTAGAAAAAGTGTGTTCTTTACTATTTCCAAGTTCATCGTTATTTTTATCTTCTGTTTTATGGTAAATCTCTTTGGTACTTTTATAAATCAAAAATAATCCTCCAAAAATTAAAATTAAGCCTTTGCCAGTAATCTCAATGTTTACTACTTTAAATAGTGTTTGATCTAATTTTAAAATCCAAGAAATTACTCCCAATAATGCAAGACGCATAACCATAGCTAGGCCAATTCCCCAATACCTTAATTTAGCTCTTTGGCTTTCTGGAAGCTTATCAGCTAAAATTGATATAAAGATGATGTTGTCTATTCCTAAAATAACCTCTAGAGCTATTAAAGACAAGAGGGGAATTAAAGATTCTATAAGCATGTTTTAATTAATTTAATTTGCAAAAATATTTCTTTTGGATTGATAAGTTGAATTAGAATAACATTAGAATTGGTAACAGTGATTTAAGAAGAAGTGAAAACCGTTTTAAATAATAAATTTCTTAAATTTTTCTATTTTATATATTTGGCTATTAAAGCTTCTTTTTCCGCTGTTGATAAACCTACTTTTGTTGCTAAATTGATGGCCTTTAAACAGTGTGTTTTATCTTTGTTTTTTCCATAAAAATGAGCTGATTGCAGATAAAATGATTTTTTTTGCTTCTCATCTTTAATTAAAGCAAACCATTTATCTTTAATAGAAAGAAAATAGCTGTGCATTTCATTTGTTGAAATTTTCTCATTAATTTTTACCATTAAGAAATTATATGTACTGGCATCTGGGTAATAATTATAAAGAGTTTCGCAAATCTTGACTGCCGTTTTAAAATCTTTATTCCATAAATAAAAAACCAATTCTAAGTCCCAAAGCATAGTACTTATTCTTTTTTTGTCACCTCCAAGAATACTTAAATATGATTTAATGGATTCTATATTGGCTTTTTCAATATTCGATTGGTTTTGCAAATGTTTTATTTGCCATTGAATTATGGTATAAAACACCTCTTTTTCTCTGTTAGAATTTAATTCATAGGCGGCAGCAATACTCGAATTATTTATCCAAAAATTGAAGAATTCATTTTCTGTTGATAAAATCACTCTTTTAAAAACATTCCAAGAGTTTTGACTTTGTTTTTCAGATTCAGGTAGCTCATTTATAAACTTATTACAAATAATATTACTTTTTTCATAGTCTCTAAGCATTCTATGATATGTAGCACATTTTACATTTTCTTTGATGGAAGCCTCCATTTTTTTTTCGCATTCTACACATGAATTGCCTCTTTCTTCGTCAAATTGTTGGATAATACCTTGCGGTGTTTCTTGGGGTTCAATAAAATATTGTAGGTTTCCGTCATTATCGAAAAACAGGAAAGTTGGATAATTTAAAATTCTAATATTCTTTTTTTCTAAAAGCAAGACTTGTTCTTTATTACTTAAATCAATTTGAATATTGGTATAATTATCATTAAAGTAATTTGCTAATGTCTCGTTTTTTAGGTTTTCGGATAAAGTTTTGCAATGCGTACATTCAGGGTGATAGCACTCAATCAGGACTTTTTTTCCGGTTTTAAATGCATTTTTTAAAGCAAGATCGAAATCGAAAAACCAATTTATTTGTCCTTGAGAATTTTCAAATGATAACATCAAAATTAAAAAAGCCAAAACTACTTTTTTCATGTTGTAATTTTTATTTTTTCTTCTTTTTCTTTTTACGTTTTTCTTGCTCTATTTCAAAATCTTTGATTTCTTTTATCACATCTTTCCACGTGTGATTTTCTTGATCTGAAAACATTTTCGTTTCTTCGTAATCTTCTTTGCCTACCTCAATTTTGGGTAAAGGGCTTCCTACATATTTTTCTATTTCGAACAAAAGTGGCAACTCTTCGCTGGCACAAAATGAATAAGCTTGACCTTTTTGAGTGCCTCTTCCCGTACGGCCAATTCTATGCACGTAGTTTTCGGGTTCTTCAGGCAAATCGTAGTTAATAACATAATCTACGTTTGGAATATCAATGCCTCTGGCACTTACATCTGTTGCAATAAGGATTTTTAGACTTCCTTCTTTCAGATTTTTCATGGTGTCTTTTCTCTCCAAATGTGTCTTATCACTATGAATACTTTCGGTGGATATTCCTACCCTGGTCATAGCTGACACAACCCTTTCTGCTCTTACTTTGGTTCTAACAAAAACAATCATCTTGCTCTCTGGGTGTTCTCGAATCATTCGCTCTAAAAAGAAACGCTTATCGTCCATTTCTACAAATGCCAAAGCGTGAGTAATGTTTTTAGAAATCGGATTATCTGGTGAAATCTGAATTCGAATCGCATTCTTAACTAAAGAATAGGCTAATTTTTTGATTACAGGATTAATAGTTGCGGAAAAGAAGAGCGTTTGTCTATTTTTAGGCAGATAACGGATTAAGTCCTCAATATCCTTAATAAATCCTAGATCAAGCATGTGGTCTGCTTCATCTAAAATGAGTATTTGCAGGTCATCAAAATCAATAAAGCCTTGGGAACGAAGGTCAAACATTCTACCTGGGGTACTTACCAAAACATCCACTCCTTTTTGCAAAGCTGCAATCTGGGGTGCTTGATCTGTGCTTCCATGTAAGCCTAAAACTCTGATTTTGGTATGTTTTCCGATAGTTAAGAATACATCTACAATCTGTAATGCTAGCTCATGGGTGGGAGCCATTACTAGTGTGTGAATACCTTTGGTTCTACGTTTTTGTTGTAATATTAAATCTAAAACAGGAATTACAAAAGCAGCGGTTTTTCCAGTACCTGTTTGAGCAATTGCTAAAACGTCTTCGCCTTTTAAAATGGGGGTAATTGCCTTAAATTGTATATCAGTGGGTTTTTTAAAGCCCATTTCTAATAAACTAGCTTTTAACTCTGCTGCAATTCTATAATCTTCAAACTTCATATTTTAATGTTTTCCTAAAAGATTATTTCCCTTTGCCCCAACTAATGATATCCTTTTTTGTGTCTTTTTTCTTTGGAGTATGCCAATCGCGCTGTTGGGTTTTTTCACCATCTTTATTTTTTTGAGCTTCAGAAACAACTATTGCTCTTCCACCTTGCTCAGAACCGTTAAGTGATTTTATGGCTTTTAAGGCTTGGTTATTATTCGTCATTTCTACAAATCCAAAACCTTTATTCTGTCGTGTAGCTTTATCTATCACAATTGTTGCCGCCTTTACTTCTCCATATTCACTAAAAATAGCGATTAGGTCTTCTTCTTTAAATTTAAAGGGAATGCTCCCTACAAATATATCCATTTGTTTTACTTCGTTAAATTTCTAAAAACATCTTCTAGTGTCTCTCCATTTTTCTTTATGGAAGATAAGCTATCATCTGCTACAATATTTCCTTTATTTATTATTATTACCCTATCGCAAATGGCTTCCACTTCTTGCATTATATGAGTGCTTAAAATTATGGTTTTATTTTTTCCAATTTCTTTTATTAAATTTCTAATTTCTACCAATTGATTTGGATCAAGACCCGTGGTAGGTTCATCTAAAATTAAAACTTCTGGGTCATGCAAGAGAGCCTGAGCCAAACCCACTCTTTGCCTAAATCCTTTCGAAAGTTGTTCAATCTTCTTATGCTTTTCGGGGTTTAAGCCTACTAAATTTATTACTTCTTCTATCCTTTTTTTTAAAAATTGCCCCGCCATTCCATATAAACTACCAACAAATGTCAAATACTCCACGATATACATTTCTAAATACAACGGATTGTGTTCTGGCAAATAGCCTACTTGCCTTTTGCTTTCTAAAGAATCTACAGAAATAATAGTATCGTTTAACATCGCTTTGCCAGA
>JANNWE010000556.1:0-10890 GCA_031414675.1 Cytophagaceae bacterium | reverse complement strand
TAAGTATGTTTAACTGCTGATTTTCAAACATTTAACTTAATTTTTCTGCTATGTTCCAAATTTTATGCTTATAAAAAGCACCCAAAAAGAAATTCTCTTATATCGAACTCACGTTAAATTAATGCATAATGTTTCTATCGTACTTTTCGGTATAAGACTTTATGTAAGCAATGGTTACTCTATTTAACTGAATTTTTATCGTTTATTTTAGAAAGCTGGTTAGAAATTTAATTTATTCTTAATTGATTTACTCTCCAATAATAGAAGAGCTTTTGGCCTCTGTAATTACAAAATGAGATTGAGCACTCCCAATATTTGAAACAGCCGCCAATTTGTTTAATATAAAATGTTTGTATTCTTCCATGTCACTTACGATAACTTTTAACAAAAAATCTGAACCTCCAGAAACGCAATAACATTCTACCACTTCTGGAATAGTTTGAATATCTTTTTCAAATTTCATTAAGAAATCTTGAGCGTGTTCCTTTAGAGAGACATTACAGAAAACCATTAAATTTTTATTTAATTTTTTGCGATTAAGTTCAATAGTATACCTACTTATTAATCCGTCTCTTCTTAAACGTTTTATCCGCTCATGTACCGGAGTAGTAGTAAGATTTAATTCTGCTGCAATTTCTTTATTGGTCATTAAGCCATCTTTTTTGAGCAACTTGAGAATCTTTAAATCTACTGGGTCAATTTCAATCATAGCATATTTTTCTATAAGAATGCAATTTACAGTTAAAATATTAGAAAATAATAACTATTATAAGATTTTTATGCTATTATGAATCATTTGAATATAGTATATAGGTAAGTTTAATAATTCTAGGATGCCGGTTTTACTTGCCCTGAATAATAAGTAGGGTAATTGTTATAACGATTGTATAATCAAAAGCATTTTGATACTTTTGCTATTTTGGCTTTAGCAAGTATTATTGTTTCATTTTAAGGTAAGATCTGATCCTTATAAGTGAAAAGCAACTTATACTCCTAAATTTTTTAATGAAAAAGATTAGCTAATCAAAACTAATAAAAGGGAGAAGGCCTATATTTCATTTAGAAAGTTCTTTTGCCCTTTTTTCAGCGTTTAAAATTCCTTCAATTAATCCGTGATTTACCTGAAAATCTTCAAAAGTTTTTAGAGCAGCCTCAGTGGTACCCCCTTTTGAAGCTACTGCTTTAATGAGTTGATCCAGACTTTGTTCGGCATTATTTATTAGATGATAAGACCCGAGCATGGTTTGTTTTACTAATAGAAGAGCTAAACCTTCGTCAAAGCCCATTTTTTTACCAGCTTCTATCATTTGTTGAACCACATAATAAAAATACGCAGGCCCACTTCCACTTAAGGCTGTTACAGCATCTAGCATTTTTTCATCTTCAATATAAACTGATCTTCCTGTAGCATTAATCAAATTTTCTATCTTCAATAGCTTCGCAAAATTTATTCCTTCTGAGGCTGAAAAGCCAGTGATTCCCATTCCAAGCATAGCTGGTGTATTTGGCATGGCTCTAACCACAAGCTGATGATTTAATTCTCTCTGAATCCGTTCTATAGTAATACCTGCCATTATGGAAAGTATAATTTGATCATTATTCAAAACATTTTTTAATTCTTCAGCCACAACAGAAAAATCTTGTGGTTTTACAGATAGAATTACCAAGTCACAAGTACCAATACTTTCGTTGATTGTATCTACCACTATTCCTTCTTTTGCAGTTTTTAAGATTTCACATCTTTCAGAACTTTTTTCTATTAGAAGTAAATGGTCTTTTTTTACCAAGTCATATTGAATGAAAGACCTAGCAAAGGCCATTCCCATATTTCCACATCCCACTATTGCTATCTTCATTTGGAGCTGCCCGTTTTCGACGGTTTAATTAAATTTAAAAATCAAAATTAGAAAAAAGATTGGAACCTAAATAATAAAAAACTCACAAAGTGGTATTAAAAAAATGCCTTAAACTATTTTTTAGTTTAAGGCATTTTTTTGGTTTTCTTTTCTATTTATTTTTCTACCCATTCAACCATTTCATTAAAAACCGCATCAGAGCTTCCCAAATAACCCGAACTTTTATGTTTTACTTTTCCTTCTTTGTCTACACAAAATTTTGCAGGAATACCCTCTACTCCATAACCCATTGCGGTTTGATTTCCAATATCCAAAAGGGGATTTAAATACTCAAATCCTCTATTTTTTATAAATTTGGAAACATGGTCTTTCCATTGGTCTTCGGCTACCCTTTCAAAAGTATTTACGAATGCAAATACCACATCAGGATTATCTTTATATTTTTCTATTGCTCTTTTCATACCTGGAAATGACATTATACACGGCCCACACCAAGTAGCCCAGAAGTCAATAATTACAATTTTTCCCTTTAAGCTGGATAATTTAACAGTTTTGCCGCTCAATGTCTGCAATTCAAAATCTGGAGCCTCAGATCCAGGAGTTCCTATGTTTTTTTGATTTACAGTTTGTATAAACATTTTAGCAAAAAAGTGATTTTTGCCTTCAGCTATAAGTTTTTCTTTCAATTCGTTTTGATATACTCCGTCAATTTCTGGATTTAAAAAATTATTAGCTGCTATAATGCCTGCCAATGATGTACCTAAAGATTGTATTTTAGGCATTATTGCGTCTTTGTTTGCACCTTCCGCTTTTTGGTATTCTAATCGTAATTGTTCTTTTTCTTTCTCTGTTTTAGCCAATTGGAACTTGCTTTCTATATCAGCTCTAAGCTTAGAAAATTGCTGCATGCTAATCATTATTTCATTAAATTTGTCCATGTTAGTAGCACCTTCAATTTTAAAAGTTGCTGCTTTGTCAGGAGTAGATGAACCATCGGCTGTTACAATTAGCGACTCGCCGCCGTCTAATATTAATCCTATTACTTGCTCATTTGCAATGTTCAATTGGTAGATACCAGCTTCTGGAATTGTAGTGGAGAATTTATAGGTGTTGGCTGTTATAGTTACACTATCTATTTTTGTTCCAATATTCCTTTCATTCATGCGTTCTAGGTATACTTTTCCACTTACATTATTATTTATTTTTCCAGTAATATTTAAAGTAAGGGCTTTATTACCAACTTGAGAATTGCAAGCCATACAAAACC
This sequence comes from Cytophagaceae bacterium, assembly GCA_031414675.1. Lineage (GTDB taxonomy): Bacteria > Bacteroidota > Bacteroidia > Cytophagales > Spirosomataceae > Leadbetterella. Next base: position 7,767 of record JANNWE010000556.1, on the reverse strand, counting down.
CTAAAAAGAAAAGGAAGAGCAGTTTTTTTCTCATTTATTTTTATTAATTTAATTTTTCTGATAAAATTTTATTTACAATTTTCGGGTCAGCTGCTCCTTTAGATTTTTTCATAACTTCTCCAACGAACATTCCAATTAGTCCCTTTTTTCCTTTTTTATACTCAATTACTTTATCGTTGTTTTCAAGTATCACTTCTGATATCCAATTTTCTAAAGCATTTTCATCTTTTTGTTGTATCAGATTATTAGACAACGCTAATGAAAGTATGTTTTCATTAGGCTTAATAATTAACAAATTCATTAACGTTTGAGCGGCTGAATTACTAATTTCACCATTATCCACTGCTAATATCAGTTCTGCCAATTTCTTAGGTTTTACTGGGAACTCAGTTATGCCAATATTATTTTCGTTAAGGTATCCTTTTATGTTAGAAACTATCCAATTTGAAATTGATTTATTATTCAAAGAATATTGACTGGCCTCTAAAAAATAATCGGAATAACTTTTATCTTCTGTTAGGATAAAGGCGTGCTCGTCCAAAATACCTAATTCTTTTGTGAAAGTTTCAAAAAGCTGATTTGGTAATTTAGGCATTTTGTCTTTTACCTCTTTTAATTTTTCATCTGATATTACTATTGGTGTCAGATCTGGCTCAGGGAAATAACGATAATCATTCATTGTTTCTTTTAATCTCATACTATAAGTTTTTCCACTATCTGGGTCAAAACTTCTTGTTTCTTGAATTATGCTTCCTCCATTTTCAAGAACCTCTTTTTGTCGGATAATTTCATATTCTGCGGCTTTTTGGAGATTTTTAATAGAATTCATATTTTTTATCTCCACTTTTGTTCCCAATTCTAGTTTTCCTTTCGGCTTAATTGAAACATTCAAATCTGCCCTAAGGGAGCCTTCCTCCATATTTCCATCACTAACGCCAAGAAATCTTACCATTTTTCTCACCTCAGCTAAAAAAGCAGCTGCTTGTTCAGGGCTGGTCATGCAAGGCTCAGTTACCAATTCAAGTAGGGGAGTACCGGCTCTGTTATAATCTAATAATGTATTTTTCGGGTTAATGTCATGAATAGACTTTCCTGCGTCTTCCTCTAAATGAATATGATTGAGCATTACACTATTCTCAGAAAATTCCTTCCCTTTTTTAATTTTGAATTTCACTTCTCCACCTAAACAAATAGGACTTTTATCCTGAGATATTTGATAGCCTTTTGGCAAATCAGGATAAAAATAATTTTTTCTATCAAAATAATTGTATTGGTTTATTTTACAATCGAAAGCCAGACCTAATAAAATTGCATATTCAACTGCCTTTTTATTTATTTTTGGCAACACCCCAGGATGAGCCAGCGTAATTACACTGATGTGGGTATTAGGGTCTTTTCCGAATTCATTAGAATCAGAAGCAAATATTTTACTTGCAGTTGCTAACTGGCAATGCACTTCTAATCCTATGACAACATCAAACTCCATTACTGTAAAATTTTGACAAAAATAATGCTTTTTTTCTTATTTTTTGATTCATTATCGAGTTTTCAAATCAATTTAGAAATAGCCTTTTTATTCTAATATGATTATTTTTTTTATGATACAAAACCAAAACTAAAAATTAAATAAAAAAGCCAAATCTTTTGATTTGGCTTTCATTAAATCTGTTAGCTACTATTAATATTCCCAAAGGTTATTTTCAAATTCCATCAACTCATATTCAAGTTGTTGAGATTTAAGCAATGCTTCATTTGGAGATTTATATACTTGGTCTAAATATTTATTTAGTGCATTAGATTTTTTAATAATTCTTCCATTAAATAATCTAAGTTCAAACGCATCTGCTAAGTTTTTATGTTGAGCTGTATTGGCAGCATTATACCAAATACAATTTGGATTTAGTCTAAAATAGGATTCCAGTTCTTTGTATTTAAAAGATGCTAAAACTTTTTCAAGACCGTCACTAGAACCTTCTGCTGGTATTTTTACAGTAATAGATTGAATATCAAAATATTGTCTTGACCTTTGTTTGTCAAAAATCCAATCTTCTTTTATTTCAATTATATAGAATTCATTGGCAAACATTTCATAACCATCAGATGCTGCAGCAACAGGGTTTGTTTTTGTTGAAGCACTCTCTTGTGAAGTGGACTCTTTTTTTGGAGTAGCGGCTCCACCACCTCCCCAACCATCGTCTTCGGAATTCTCAGCACCAAATCCAGCTTCTATTTCTTCTTTAGAAAGTCCACCACCCTCAAATTTTTTATAAAGACGTTTAGTAAAGTCTTCAAGCGTTATTTTTTGAGTTAAAGAATCATTGTCAAATGGCTCAAGCACTCCTGCTTTTACGCCATCTATCAAATGTTTTGTGATTTCATTTCCTTTTGAAAACAGGGGTTGATTTTGTTTCTCATTTAGATCTAATCTTCTCCAAAGCGTAAGCTTATACATTACGTTTGACTCATGAATAGGACGTAGCGATAATGGATTGATTCCATTGTCTGATTTTTCTTGTGCTAAAGACACATTTGAAACGGCTATAGCCGACAAAAGTGCTGTTAAAATGCTTAATTTTTTCATTGATCCAATTATTTATTTTATTATCTTAAAGGAACTGTAATACTAAAATCTCCAACGCTTACTTCTTCTATTTCACCTTTAAAGTTTCTTCTCTCTACTTTATTAACTATTATTAAATATCTATCTCCTGCTTCAGCTTGAGCAGCTAAACTTCCCACATTTATAGGCCCTGATTGATTTTTTAAATTTCCTTTAGGCCTAGTACCACTTGCTAAAAAAACATCATAATTAGCTATTCTAAATTGAGCATCTTCAGGGTTAGTGGCTTTAAAGTCTTCATCTGCCACTGCAGTAACAGAAATAAGCCTTACAGAAGATGCTGGTAATCCACGTTTTATTACATCATCGGTTACTTTTGAATTGTTTACCGAAGCCACTAATGTGGGTTTTGGTACTCTTCTAACAGTGAATGGGAACGTTTCTAATAAAATGCCGTCATTATTTACACTCATGGCAACTTTAGCAGAAGTAGGAACAATAGTTACTTTTCCTCCTCCCCCTGGAATAAACTCACCTCCAGTTCCTGAGAAAGTAGGCTTGAATAAGCTTCCTAAACCTGGCGAAGAGGTCTGCAATCTATTTGCACATCTTAAATATAAGGCCGGCATCGAAGAAGACATAATTTGTACGGATGGCTTAAGTATGGTATATTCTTCTGTTTGATTTACAGTTTCCATGGTACCATCTGGCTTTGGATATGAAATGGAGGCTGTATAACTTCTTTTCAACTGTCCATTTGCATCAAAAGCGCCTCCTTGAGTTCTAACTTCGTAGGTTCCTTTTCCTTCTTTAACTGGTAAACCTGATCCGTTAATGCTAATTCTAGGTACAATTGCACTAGAATATGCTCCAATAGCGATATCTGCTTTATAAACTTGTCCAGCAACTACCGTTCTAGCATCAGGAATTACCACAGCAAATATTTTATCGAACTTAATTTCCTTAGCTCCAACTTGAGAAGCTAAATAATCAAGTATTTCAGATTCATATCTTCTAATATCTGATTGTTTTTGACTTAAACCAGCTAAAGCCGCAGGAACTGGAGTTTGTGCAAACAACAATTCAGAAAAATCTTTGCTTTTTGTAATCGCATCTGTATTTGCCATCGCTGGATCATCTTTTGCATCCATTGCTAGTGATCCAAATTTTGTAATTGGCGAATATTTTTGAATTTCAGACACGTAGGAAATAAGTTTATTTTTCAACTCATACCCTTTTCCTTTTTTTGTAGGACCAACAAAAATATTAGCCACTTTTTCTTCTTCCGCTAAATTTTTTATTTGACCAGTTTTTGGATCTAACCCACTTCCTGCCTCTTGTATTATTGTAGATTTTAATCCTTCAATATAACTTACCAACTCAGCTGTCTTTTTTCTTACAACGGTTGCATCTTCATATAATTTCCTATATTCGGGTTTACCCCCTGCTTTTTCCACTGCTTCGTTCATTGCAGCTAATGTTCTATTATTCGAATTATCAGAGGCTTTATTTGCTTGCTCTAATGAATTATTGAGTAAAACAAACTTTTGTAATATCGCATTACTGACTTGAAGGGCTAGCATCGCCGTCAGAACTAGATACATCATGTTTATCATCTTCTGACGTGGACTATCATTACCACCTGCCATATTCTTAGTATTTGATTTTTATAAAAATTTAAAGAGAATTATAGGCCAAAAATTAAGAATTACTTCCTTTCATGGCTGAAAGCATACTTCCGTAAACATTATTTAAAGAAGCAAGGTTATTAGTTAATTTACCTAACTCTGATTTAAACTGTTGTGTATCTTTCGATGCGTCAGACATATCTTGCATAGCAGAAGATAAATTAGAATAGAAAGCATTCATAGCTTTCAAATGCTTATTAGTGTCTTGCAACTCTAATTCATAGACAGCATTTAATGCACCCATGTTTTGTGAAATCTTCTGAAATTGATTTCTATATTCCTGGGCATCTTTGGTAGCGTCAGACATGCTATTCATTGAACCAACTACATTGCCTAAAGAACCACTCATTTCAGCAATTTTAGAGGAGGCCTCTTTTACTTTACTTGAATAATCATTTGTAGCTACCGTGGCACTAGATATTTCACCCATATTAGACACTGTGCTAGCTAAGTTTTGAAAACTAGATTTCAAACCCTCGAAAATATCTGGTGTTATTTTAGCATTAGCCAGCATGTCATCCATTTTAGCAGTAAGTCCTAAACCTGAAGGAGCGGCACTGGAAGATTTTGTTGGTAATTCACCTTTAAAACTTTCTGATAATTCAGGATAAACTTTTTCCCACTGATAATCTACTGTCGGTCTTAAAAACGATTGTAGGGCATATATTAAAAATATAACGGCTTCTGTTCCTAAACCTACTGGAAGAGCAATTCCTGCCCAATCATAGTGCATTATTTTACCCATCGCACCAATAATTACTACTGCTGCTCCAATGCTATAAAAAAAAGGAATAAATTTGTCCCAAAAAAAACTCGGACCCGTACTTGCTGCCATAATATAAATTTTATTTTGCTTTTGTGTAACTCTACTATTTATTAAGAAATAATTATTCTCTTCCTGGTACACTTCCCAATCTTGGGAGTACACATCTGAATCCTATGTAAGATCTAGTTGTGGAACGATATTCAAATGTTGTAGTACCTGTTTCTAAAAAATATGCAACGTCTTTCCATGAGCCTCCTTTTACGACTTTTCTAGGTTCATCTTCTATGTCATAATTTGGGTTTAAGTCCCAAGTAATAGGAACATATGACTCAGAATAAGCATCATTTGTCCATTCAGCAACATTTCCTGCCATATTAAATAAACCGTAATCGTTTACATTAAAAGCATTAACAGGTGCAGTATATTGATATCCATCTTTTTGATAATTTCCTCTAAATGGTTTAAAGTTTGCAAGGTAACATCCTTTACCATTAGCTACATAAGGATTTCCCCAAGGATATTTAGCCCCATCTTTTCCACCTTTTGCTGCCCATTCCCATTCAGCAGATGAAGGTAATCTGAATTTTGGAGATCTAAACTGTTCTTTTTCTGCTCTATAGTTATTAAGTAAACTTGTTCTCCATTTACAAAAATATTGTGCGGCATCCCAACTTACACCTACAGTTGGATACATATCAAATGCTGGATTATTATAATAATTTTCTGTTAATTGGTCTCCATTATGATAAGTAAAGTCTTTTTTCCAAACTGTAGTATCTGGATATAGTTTTGTCATAATAAATTCTTCTCCTAAAACCGAAATAGAGTCGGCTAAAATTGTATTTACAAACATTCTATATTCGTGATTTGAAATTTCAGTATCATCCATATAAAAAGGAGAAATAGTAATTCTTTTATTCATCGAGACTCTTGCAGACATTATGTCCTCATCAGTTTGCCCCATGGTAAACGAACCAGACGGAATTAAAACCATACCGGTAGGGGCAGTTTGTTTGTAACCTTTCCTAGCAGTTGCTATAATTTCACCATTTCTGATTCCATCAAGAGGATCAGCGGCATTTCCGCCTTTTTTACCTTTGCCTAAACCTACCTTTTCCATAGTTTTATTTAAAAAACCACAGCTTTGTATTAAAAACAAAGGAGCCATTAAAAAGAAGGCTTTTACTAGAATGTTTGAAAATTGCTTGTTCATAATCGAAAACAAGTTGATTTAATCTATTAATAAAAAATTTACTAAATACAATGCCTTAAACGTCGTTCAGTTTCTATTTATTGTACAATAACTAAAACTATCCTATTGTTGTTTTATCACTTTGCATTTTTATGAATCTTACAGAAATCATGCCAATGTAAATTAATCTTTTAAACTATTTATGGTATATATTCAAAATATTCAGAGCAAAAACAATGCCGCTTAATCATATATTATACCTAGGAGTTTTTATTATTGACTTTTTGCCTATTCTTGGTGGATTTAGGATATATCTTACAAATATTTCATGAGAAGTAGGCGATTTTGCCAAAACTCCAAAGTTTACAATATCTAATGCGTAACCAACTTTTATATTATTTTTTAAAAAATTTCCTCCTATTAATATGGAAGCTGCATCTTGCCACCTATAATTTATACCCCCCCAATATTTTTGATTGTAATTGGCTAAGACTCCAAGTTCAGTTGAAATAGTATTTAAATCACTTTTTATGATAAACATTGGACTTAAGTCTAATGTGTAACTAACTCCAAAATCTATTTTTCCACTCAGAATGTATTTTCGTTTTTCAACAGGAGAAGAGGTTACATCATTAAATTTATACTTTGGTTCTAAAATATTTCTTATTGATAATCCTAATTGATAATTGGGATTAAATAGAAACGCCCCGATATTTAAATCTGGAGATGAAACGTTTAGGTTTGAATTAGGAATTAGAGGGTCATTCTCATCTCTAGGTCGATAATTTTCACCAAAATACTTTTGAGTATTTAATCCGCCTGAAATGCCAAGTCCTAAAACATTGTTATTTATTCTTTTATGATAAGAGTAAGAGACATGAATTTCTTGACTATTCTGAACTTTTGAAGTATTACTGGAGCTAAAATATATTCCTAAACCACCAGATATTTTACTGAGCGGCATATCTGCAGAAAAAACATTATTAATTACGCTTCCTCCATTATCAAAAGTTCCTGAGTAAGATGTGTATTGAGATCTAACATTAGCCTGAACAACGGTTTTATTTAAGATGCCAGCTGCCCCAGGGTTTAAATAGAAGCTATTAAAAATGTAATTAGTAAACTGCATACTATTTTGACCGTTAATTTTTAAAAAATTAACAATTAAAAACAGCACAAGTACATATTTTTTAATCATTTTTAAATTTATCAGGAACACATTTTTATTTTCCTATTCAAATAACATCAATGTTTAGGAAAATATTATAATTATAAACAAGAATTATTATATATTGTTTGCTTTTTTAATATATAACTCTAAAGCCCCAACCATGGAAGGAGCATTTGGTAATGGGGCTTCAATGTCTAATATTAAACCCAAATCTCTTATCGCTTTTGCGGTGGTTGATCCAAATGCCGCTAATCTAGTATTATTTTGTTTCCATTCAGGAAAATTATGAACCAAAGAATGCACTCCTGATGGACTAAAAAAACATATTATGTCATAAAATACTTCTGTCAAATCCGATAAGTCAGCAGGCACAGTTTCGTAAATAATGGC
>JANNWE010000555.1:0-2875 GCA_031414675.1 Cytophagaceae bacterium | reverse complement strand
AATTATAAATTAAAGAATGAACCCTAAAAAGTTTACTTTTTTTATGCTCCATTCCTAATTATTGTTTCGAATATAATGTGAAATTTAGCAAAATTAGATTTTAGTTAAATTTATAATTTTAACAACTAAAAATTAAATATTATCTAAAAAAAATAGTATTTTTACAGTATTCATAAACATTATAAATATCTAAAAATGCCAGTTACTTTAGAAACATTCCCTTGGCTCAAACATTATCCTGAAGGAGTTCCTTATGAAATAAATCCAGAACAATACCCTTCCTTAATTGAATTAATGGAAGAAGGATTTGAAAAATATGCCGACAAATCTGCCTATTCCAACATGGGAAAAGAGCTTTCTTTTGGCCAAATGGATATACTTTCCAAAAATTTCGCAGCCTATCTACAAAGTATAGGGCTTGTGGCTGGAGATAGGATTGCCATTCAAATGCCTAATTGTTTACAATATCCAGTTGCATTATTTGGAGCAATAAGAGCTGGTTTAACCATTGTAAATACCAATCCGCTTTATACGCCAAGAGAAATGAAACATCAGTTTACTGATTCTGGAGCCAAAGCAATCGTAATCGTAGAAAACTTCGCATCAAATCTTGAAAAAGTTTTACAAGAGTCTAATATTCAACATGTAATAACTACGCAATTAGGAGATTTATTAGGTTTTCCGAAGAAACATATAGTTAACTTTATAGTAAAAAAAGTAAAGAAAATGGTTCCTGCTTTTAATTTGCCTAAGGCTGTTAAATTTTCGGAAGCATTAGAGATTGGCTCTAAAAAAAGCTATAAAAAGCCCGAATTGAATGTAAATGATTTAGTCTTTATACAATATACCGGAGGTACTACTGGAGTTTCTAAGGGTGCAATGCTAACCCACAGAAATTTAATTGCCAATTTAGAAGCAAATAATGTTTGGCAATCTGTACTCACAGATCAAATAAAAGAAGACAAAATAGTGGTAGTTGCCGCTCTTCCTCTTTACCATATTTATGCATTAACGGTAAATGCTTTAACGGGATTGAAAACAGGAGCAATGAATCTTTTAATTACAAATCCAAGAGATCTGGATGGTTTTATTAAAGATTTAATAAAATATCCCCCACATGTATTTACAGGGGTAAATACGCTGTATAACGGCCTTTTGAATCATCCGAAAATTAAGGAGGTAGATTTTAGTAAATTAATAATTACCTCAGCAGGAGGAATGGCTTTACAGTCTGTAGTAGCCAATAAATGGAAAGAATTAACGGGAAATTTACCAGCTGAAGGGTATGGACTTTCGGAAACATCTCCTGTATTATCCTCTAATTGCTTAATAGGTGAAAACAGGATTGGAACCATCGGGGTACCTTGGCCTAGTACAGAATTGAAAATAATGAAAGACAATGGAACATGGGCAGACTTCAATGAACCTGGTGAAATTTGTGCCCACGGGCCTCAAGTTATGCTAGGTTATTACAATAGACAGGATGAAACCGACAATGTAATGCATACTGACGAAGCTGATGGAAAAAGATGGTTTAAAACTGGAGATGTCGGAATTATGGAGCAGGATGGTTTCTTTAAAATTGTAGATCGAAAAAAAGATATGATCTTAGTCTCAGGCTTTAATGTATTCCCCAATGAAATAGAAGAGGTGGTGGCCCAATGCCCAGGTGTTTTAGAAGTGGCTTGCATAGGTGTACCGGATGAAAAATCATCAGAAGCGGTAAAGATTTTTGTAGTTAAAAAAGATGAAAATTTGACTGAGGCGGTGTTAAAATCATATTGTAGAGACAACCTTACTGCCTATAAATGCCCTAAACATATAGAATTTAGAAGCGAGCTACCAAAAACTAATGTTGGAAAAATTTTAAGAAGAGAGTTAAGAGATAAGTAATGAGCATTTAATATTCCGAACTTAAATAAAAAACAAAGCGTTTGTAAAACAGGTCTAACCCAAAAAACTCATTAGAAAATCGGCTGCAATAAAATTTTGCTTCATACCTATTTCCGATCATCTGCAAACCTATCTCGATAGGTATTTCGATGCTCGTCCTAGTAATTTTCAAATGGGGCCGACCATTCGGTATTATTTCGCCAGAATGTCTATTGAGTTTTTTGAGTTTAAAAACCTGTTTTTTTATGAATTTAATTAGAAAAGTCTTTACATCTATTTTGATTGGAATTGTGAGAATTTATCAATTCGGCATTTCTCCCTATTTCCCTGATGCTTGCCGATACCAACCCACTTGTTCTCAATATATGATAGATAGCATAAAAGAATGGGGTATTTTAAAAGGGGCCTGGCTAGGTTTAAAGCGAATAGGCTCCTGTCATCCATGGGGTGGACATGGGTATGATCCTGTAAAAAAGAGAAATCAAAAATAATTATTCAAAAATATCACTCTATTTTTCTTGGATTTAAGGACAGATAAAAAAACAAAAATAATCCTATAGACAAAGTTAAAACAATACTTAAAATTTGATATAAATCTGGTTTTATCACCCAGATTGCGCCAATAAATTGAACAACAAGTATAAAGTATAGAAAGTTAGCTATTGCTTTTCTGGGTAATTTAGAAACTACAAAAGAACCTAATGGAGCAAAAATAATTACAAAAGGAATGCACGCTATCCACATTTCAAAAGCCTGTGATTGAAAGTCCTGAATTAAAGCAAAGTGAAGAAAAAACCCTAGGATAGTTTCAATAGTCATAATAATAATAGAAGAAGGAACAGCCACTTTTTCGTTAATTCCATAATAAATTGTCATTAAACAAAATGTAAATATATTGATCCCAGTCCCAAAAATCGATGAAATAACTCCCCCTATTAACCCAAATACTAACAGTTTAGCACGGTCTGACTGTTGAAATTGT
>JANNWE010000554.1:0-3438 GCA_031414675.1 Cytophagaceae bacterium | reverse complement strand
ATTAAAAATATACTTTAAAAATCAAAATCAAATCAGTTTTATGAGTTTTCGAGAATTATTGTATGTCTCTTGTATGTATAAAAAAAAGAGTTACAATTTTCATTGTAACACTCTCATTTTTTGAGTCTCTTATCGGGATTGAAAAAGTTGTTTAACAATTTGTTATATTTAAAAAGAAATCCATTAATCCTTTTTGTAATCTGGAGTGTTTTAGAAGAAATTCTTCAGCAAATTCTTCAACAATTTTTCAAAATTATCAAGAAATAAAAAAGATAATAAAATTTAATCTTTATCATTTTTCACAATTCTTACAAACGCACTTCTTCGTGGAGCTGGCAATTGAGCCATTTCTCCTTTTATGCCTTTCCACAAAATGTCATTAAATTCATTGTCATCGTTGCTGTCCACTTCGGCAAAATTTAAGCCTTCTGAACGCTTTGCAGCAGGTGTATATGCCGTGTTTATTTCGTTAAGATTTACATTACTCTGTACTAATTGATAAGAAGTAAAATCTGGTTTGGCCGTAAAACTTCTGAACATTGGAGTGGCACCTGCATCGTATTGACTCATCGGCTTTAAACCTAAAATTAACTCCATCGTTCTTAACATTCCAGAGGTCGAATACATAGTATGGTCTACAAATTTTCGTTTTGTATAAGGGCTAATTACTAGTGCATTAGAGCGGTGTGAATCTACATGGTCGGGGCCATTTTGAGCATCATCTTCCAATATAAAAATTGCCGATTGATTCCAAATAGGGCTTTTGCTCAAATGTTCGACAAACATTCCAACTGCCAAATCGTTATCTGCCACACAAGCAAATGGGGTTGGTCTACCCACCGCCATACCTTGGGTGTGGTCAGAACCCAATCTGATAGAGTTAAATGATGGTACTGCCTTAGCCACCACTAAAGAATCAAAGTCTCTTTTCCATTGATTTACACGAGCTGTATCCAATACTTTTTGATTGTAATATCCTGTAAAATAAGAACAAACATGGTCTTTGTCTAGAGCAGGAATATTCCCTTTTGCATCATCAGCAAATACCCCATAGGTACGATAACTTACGCCTTGGCGTTTACAAAAATCCCAGATAAAACCATCCTTGTCGTTAGCAATTTGTCGACGACCCATACCCTCTGTTACGCCACCTCGACGGCCGTAACCTGTTGGCCAAGTTTTTTCTAAATAATCGTTGGCGTGGGCCCCCAAAGACCAATTGTGGCCATCGGCGCTTACTTCTGCATCAACGTAAAAATTATCTAACAGAACATATTCTCTTGCCAATTTATGTTGGTTTGGCGTATATTTTTCTCCAAATAAACATAAGGTAGAGTCTCCATTTCCTTCTTTCATATCTCCAAAAACCTGATCATACGTTCGGTTCTCTTTTAAAATATAAAAAACATGTTTAATAGGGGAGGCATCACCAACTTTCATTGGTATAGGATTGTTGGCTTCGCCTTCAGCCAAAAGTTCTCGATCTTTTTTATAAGGCGTATTTTGGTAGACTTTTTTTGAATAAGAGGACAATTCTTTTTCGTTTGGTGTGTCAATAATGCTAAGGCTTCCTTTCATCAAACTACCTATATACTGGCCACGGGTATCTTCGCCTAGGTGCGATTCAGAACGAATTTCTCTCTTAACTGGTTGTGGCCCTTTGGGATTTGCATAAGAAGTAAATCCTTTGCCATTAGCTACAATTATTTTATTTTCAACTACCCTCACATTGGTTGGATACCATCCTACTGGAATAAATCCTTTTGAAAAACTCTTTCCTATGGTGCTTACATCAAATACAGCTAAGCAATTGTTGTCAGCATTGGCAATGTAAAGTGTCTTCTCATCTTTCGATAATGCTACACCATTGGTAACAGAACCCACCAGCGAGTTAGGATACAAGCCAGCGTCTAATACTTCAATTACCTTTTTGGCTTTAGTGTCAATGACTGATACGCTGTTATCACCGGCATTTGCAACGAAAAGGTGGTGTCCATTTTTACTTAGAATTAGTTCGTTCGGATTGTAAGAAACGGGAATCTCACTGATGATTTTACGAGTCTGAGTATCGAACAAAGCTATTTTTTTGCCTCCCCAGAGTGAAATGTACAAAATCTTTTTATCAGGAGAAAGCACGCAAGTATAACCTTCATGACCCATATTTTGCTCATGCACAATGGCTTTGGTCTTTAGATCCAGAATATAAAATGAATTGTTTTCTTTGGTAACCACATATAACAATTGGCGGTTGTCGTCTATTTCAATACCTACTGGTGAGATTTTATTAGGCCATTTCTTTCCCAATATCAAGCTATCGTTTAATTTAAGCTTGCTTTTCACAATTTCGTATTTCAAAATCCAGTTATCGTTTCCACCTGAGGCGTACAAGGTTTTGTCATCAGCACTAAATTTTAGTCCATAAAAGGATTTTGGAATTTCGATGTTGTCTAATATTTTCTCTGATTTGGTGTCAATTAACTGAATGGTCTGCTTGCCTTGGCCATTGTTGGTGACAGCCATTAATTTTTGGGATTTAGAAATTGCAATATTTAAAGGTAAATCGCCCACCTCCACCGAACGTCCAGCAGGGCTAAGTGACCAACCATTAGGCAATACTAATTGAGAATTTTCTTTCTTTAAGTTAGGGGTTTGTCCAAAAGTTGCGACTGTCAAAAACAAGAAGAGAAGGTTAAACAAATATTTCATTTTATGGTATTTTTTAGCATAAAGCTAACAATTAAAAGATTAACTGTTAGCTCTATACCAGATTTGTATTTTTGTAATTTACTAATTTTATTTTTCCCACCAAACTTTGGTATCGCTTTTATCACCTCCAATTGATGATATAGCCTTCGCCAAACCTTCGGGATTAAGTGATTGCAGGTAAGTTGGATACGGTACTCGGCTAGGAAAATTGTTGCTAGCAGGAATACCATTACCCCTAGGCAATATAGGAAACCCTGTTCTTCTTTTTTCAAACCAAGCTTGGTAATCTACAAAGAAATAGGCATAGTATTTCTGAAGCATTATTTGTTCTAATTGTTTATCTATTGAAAGTGTAGCATCATAGGCAATACTTTTCTGAGTCAAAAAGGTAGCAGGCAAGGTTGCTCCCCATTGTACCATTGAGGCTGTTATTCCAGCATCGTAATGCGCTTTTGGAGTTTTTCCAGTGGTATACCCTTTAAGAGCCAGTTCGGCTTTAATAAATTCAACTTCGGCATAAGGCATCATCACTCCTAATTGTGGTAGTGTTTTAAGGGCATCCGTATAACTTGAATTTTGACCAACCACATATTCCAGCGTTGTTGGATAGCCACTTTGAATGCCTCGAAAAGTGGATACTCCGGAAACCATAACTGGAATTGCCCAAATAGCACGACGTGGGTCGGCACTAGTATTCAGAGCATTCAAGAAAAATTCAGTAAAATAAGTGCC
>JANNWE010000553.1:0-7512 GCA_031414675.1 Cytophagaceae bacterium | reverse complement strand
CCCATCCAATATTTGTCTTTGCGATGACCCGAACAGGAAATATTTACACTATGAATATTAATGGAGAGAATCTAAAAAGATTAACCAATAATGACTTTTGGGATGGTAGCCCTTGCTATGCAAATGATGGCAAAAAGATATTTTTTTACAGCGGACCGAGAGATGCTTATAGCATTTATTCGATGAATCTTGATGGTGGTAATCAAGCAGCTATTTCTCCTAAAGGAATGAATGCCATTTCACCGTTTCCTTTGAATGATTCGACTTTAGTCTTTACTACATTCAAAAATGAGGCGTTTAGGTTAATGTGTTTGAACATTAAATCTAAAAAAGTGGATTCATTATTCCACTCAACCAAAAATCTTTTAGGTGCGAAGATTCATAAAAATGGCATGATGATTTTTTATGGGGGACAACCTCCATCCGAAATGCCATATAATCTAGGCGGTTTTGAAGGCGATTTATTGGTTAAAGGGTCTCCATACACAAAAACGCTAACTTCAAAACAAATCGATTTATATGCAGTCAGAAGAGCATTTGCCGCTCCTCCAAATCCTAATACTAGCACACTTATTTTTGACCATTCAGATGTAAGAGGATTATCAGATGCAATTACACCTTGGACTTACAGTTTATTAGTCATATTACTTATTTACATATTCTTCCTTGTGTTAGGTAATCGAAACCTAAAAAAAGCCAAAGGAAAACAAAGCGAACCTTCGAGCTATTCGTTCCTGCTTTTCAATATCCTGGCGGTTTTAATAATTGTTTCGATTGCATTTATACTGTACTATTTCTTTATCGACCAACTTACTCCTATCCATACTTTGCGTAAATACCTCGGTATAATAGCTGTTTGCTTAATCGTTAGTACTGGATTTGTTCATTTCAAAAGCAATCAAATAGTATTCAAACAATTAAGGAATATTTTAATCTTAAATTTTGCAAACCTAATTTTTCTAATTGTAATCCTCCCGAAGTTGATTGAGATTCCAATTCAATTTTATGAGGTGAATTACAAAACGAATAAAACAAAACCCATTTATTCTTTTGTAAAGCCTTCAAATTATAATCCTTTAAATGGGATGGTAATCGATACTAAATTTAATCCATCTGGTGGTGAAATCATCTTCTCTGTTGGCAATTTTAGAGGTGGGCCATTGAATCAAGGTGATGTATTCTCTCTTGATTTAAACTCATTGAAAACAACCAAAATTACCACCTCTGATTTTAATGATGGTTTTGGAGATATAACGGCTGATAAATCAAAAGTGGTTTATAGAACTGGCAGAACTGGCCATTTCGATATTTACCTAGAGCAAGGGAAAAATGTGAAAAACCTTACATCAGATGACCACAGAGATAATTTTCCAATTATTTCCCCTCAAGGTGATAAGATTGCTTTCTGCTCAGATCGTTTAGGAACTGAAATAGAAGGTAAGGTAAAAACAATGGATATTTTCATTATTTCCTTGAATAAAAATGGAAATTGGGGAGAAGTAAAGAGAATTACCACAGATAAGGGGCAAGATGCCCATCCCCATTTTTCACCTGATGGAGAATGGATAATTTACACTTCAGAAGAAGGAGGCATTAATGACGAGGAGCCCTTAGTTCAAAATGTGATTTTTGGACCTCAGATTTATGGAGAAATATTTGCATTTCATATTAGCTCAGGCAAAAAAATCAGACTAACACATAATAAATGGGAAGACGGGGCTCCATTATGGACAAAGGGACTGTTAGTAAAGTAATTGTTTACTTCCTCCCAAAATTGGGATTGGCTAAGAATTATTTCAACGCCTCTTTTGTATTTTCACTGTTATTTATTCAAATAAAAAGAAACATATTAATAAAAGGCAGAAAAAAGTTTGTTTATAGTTTGTCCAATTGGGTACAACTCAAGCAAGATAAATTCGGCATGATGATGCACATTTCTGAAAAAGAAACTATTATAAATCCATATTTCGATTCAATATAAATTTTGATTCTTAAAGCCTATTCTGTAAAAAAGCAAAGAGGATATTTGTATATGGGGGGGGAGATAATTTACCACATATTTGAAAATATAATTTGAAATTTTAAAAATGAAAACGTCCTTAGATTAATTCCAATTTATTTAATATAGGGAAATGAAGACCTTCTAACACCAAAAGAAAAAACAAAAAAATATTTCGATACCATTAAAGCGCCTAAAAAGAAGTATTATTTATTGCCAAAAACTGCTCATGGATTTAATTTATCAGTCTTAGAAACACAATACAAAATTTTTAAAAGTATTAAAACTTTGTAATAGTAAGAAATAAAACCAAACCTTATAGTAGACTTTTGAAAAGTAAATTTGCCTGCATTTATTATACTTTTTCTTATATTTATCTACACTTTTTTACTTCAAACTTTGGAAATTTCTAGTAGATTTGTAAAACAGGACTTAGCATTTTTGACTTTTCAACACAAAAGCCAATAATGATATATTAACTTTTGGAAGATGAATGAAGGTGACTTTCCATCTTTTAACTATCTTTCTATTAAAAACCCTATTTTAAAAAAATGAATAAATCCATTGCCCCCGTTGAAAACAAAGAACGTGAAGTCTTTATGGACGTACTCCGTGGCCTTGCCATTTTTGGTATTCTTATAGCCAACCTAACAGTTGGCGGCTTAAGCTGGGGTAGTAATCATATCAAAACAGGACCTTTTTTGTTGCCTGATTTAGACAAACAGTTGAGCTTCTTGTATACCATCTTTATTGACGGCAAGTTTTACTCTATTTTTAGTTTGTTGTTCGGTTGGGGTATAGCCTTACAAATAAAACGGGGTATAAACAAAGGAGGAGACTCCATTCCGACCATCAGAAGGCGTTTGTTTTTTATGCTACTTCTGGGCTTGGTTCATATACTTATCTGGACAGGCGACATTGTTCTTTTTTATGCCATGTTAGGCTTTGTGTTACTGCCATTAAGAAGGTTTTCCAATAAAACTTTACTCATTACTGGGGCTGTACTTATATTTTTGCCTATCGTATTATATGCAGCCAAAATGCAGTGGTCATGGGTTAATGCACCTGCCAATTTGTTGCGTGAATTAGAATTAATCACCTACAAGCATTTATTGGGGTTTAGCGATATGGGTAATAATTGGGACTCACAAGAGCTTGAAACTTGGTTAAACCAAACCAATTGGTGGGGGATTTTTAAACTAAATATGGCTGGCATTTTCTCCCGCTTTTGGTATTTATTTTTTATTAGTCGTATCCCAAAAGTATTGGGTATGTTTTTAATCGGTTTTGTTTTAGGTCGTTCTGATTTTTATAAAAACTTTGCTCAAAATAAAAAGACAGTTTATTGGATTATTGGATTTGGCTTACTCATTGGCTTGCCTGCCAACTATTTATTAGCCCATTATCAGAGCAATTTTGGAGCAGATTACTTCTATTTGAAAATAAATGGACTTTTACAAACCATCGCTTATGCCTTTGGCGTAGCACCTCTAGCATTGGCTTATGTGGGGGCATTCATGTTGTGTTTTCAAACAACAATTGGCAACAAAATAATGTCCGTTTTAGCCCCAGTAGGCAAGATGGCATTTAGCAATTATATGACACACTCGCTAGTTTGCAGTTTTATTTTCTTGCCACAAGGCTTAGATTATGGCGGTAAAGTGGGTACTTTTTATTTAAGCATTTTAGCTAGTATTATTTTTGTGAGCCAAATTATTATCAGCACTATTTGGTTACGCTATTTTAATTTTGGACCCGTAGAATGGGTTTGGCGGAGTTTAACGTATGGAAAAATGCAAGTGATGAGCAAATAGTTTATTACTATATTTTCAAAATCTTTTGAAAATATTCTGGATTCGTACAATGAAACCGAACGAATAAAAGTAGAAATTGACCTGAAGGAAGTAGATTTAGACATTGACACTGCCATTCCTTTGGGCTCGATTTTGAATAAATTGTTTACAAATGCGCTCAAAAATGCTTTCCCGACCGGCAAAAGTGGAATAATTAAATTGAGTTTGGAAAATCTTTTAGATAGAAACCTGAATTTAATAGTTTCTGATAATGGCATTGGTAAAATGCTTAATGTTACACCCAAAGGCACTGGTTTTGGCACGCAATTAGTTGATTTGCATACCAAACAAATTGGTGGTAAATTGGTGCAAAAAATTCATAAGGGAACATTTATTTCCATAAATTTTAAAAGACAAATTTCGGCATAAGTACTTTGTGGTTTTTTGTGATGTAAGAAAACACAAAAGGAGAACAATTATAATTAAAAAGTAAAAATTAAGATGTTTAAGTATTTGGAGAGAATATTTTATTTGCAGTATTTCAAGAAATTAAAATTTTTAATAGCTCTTTTGAGTCTTTCAAATTTCAGTTTTGCTCAATTTGATTCGATACCCTATTTGAAATCCGAAATGATAATGGAAGGGAGTCTGCCTTTAAAATTCAATGGGGCTTGGCTTTACCATAATGGCGATAATTTGGAATGGGCAAAAACAACAATTGACGAAAGCGGCTGGCAAAAAATTGCTCCCCAAAACCTTCGAGCCGAAGCCATGCCTGACAGCCTTTGGCAAGGCTATGGCTGGTGGCGTCTTTCATTTAGGGCGGATAGTACTATCCATAAGCAAATAAGCCGCTTGGTTTTTGATACTTGGGGCAGTGCCGAAGTATATTTGGATGGGCAAAAAATACTTAATTATGGGAATTTTTCAAAAAATGCCATTACCGAAAAAAACCATGTTGCCAATTATGCAGCCGACAAGAAAATTGTCTTAAAACCCGCCCTAATACATACCCTAGCCATACGCTTTTCCAATCATCAAGCCAAAAAGAATGAAGTTTTATTAAAGAAGTTTTCAAATTATTTAGGTTTTAATATTGCTTTTGCCAATGAACAAAGAGGCTCATTTTCCGATAGTCGTTTCGCTAATAGTTTTGCATTATTATCAGTTATTGCCTCCTTATTGTTGCTGCTACTTTTACTTCATTTGTTGCTCTATTTTAAATTCAAAAAAGAGAATTCAAATCTGATAATTTCATTGATTACTTTTTTATTTTTAATGGCTATTTTTTCAGCCCACATACTTTTATTTTTGCCACTTACGGGTTTTTGGAATGCAATAATCAGTAATTTAATCAATTCCACTACTTTTGCAACCGGTATGGCATTAATACCTTATGCTCTCACGCTTTTGTTTCGCATTAAAAAGTACGATTGGGTAAAACATATTTTATGGCTTTTAATAATTCGTACACTTAATTATTACTATGAAATAATACCAACCATCCTGTTTGATTCTTTTGTTATACTTGGTGTTATTTTAATTACTACATTTTTAATGATAAAAGCATTAAAATATAAAATAGCTGGAGTTCATTATGTTACTGTTGGAGCAATAGGAACTTCTATTTTTTTGCTAATTAATAGGTTTCAAAGTGCAGGGATAATTAATTTATCTACTCAATTCAACTATTTGGATATCATCTTGCTATATATTTGTTTTCCCTTGGGTATCTATATTTACAATACCAATCAATTTGGTAGGCTGTTTAATTCCATGGAGCTGGAAGTGGTTAATCGAACTCATGAACTTAATGTATCCATAGAAAATTTAAAAAACACGCAAACTTTGTTGGCCGCAAGAAATGCAGAAAACGAGTTACTTCTCAAAGAAATCCATCATCGGGTGAAAAATAATCTTGAAATAGTATCTAGTTTATTGGCTCTGCAATCTGCCAAAATGGATGACCCCAATATGCAAGAAGCCATGTTGGCGAGCCAAAATAGGGTGCAATCGATGGGAATTTTACACCAAAAACTCTATCAAAGTGAGCAATTGGCATTTATTGAAATGAAAAATTATTTTCAAAATCTTTGTGAAAACATACTAGATTCCTACAACGAAGTTGAGCGTATAAAAGTAGAAATTGACATGAAGGAGGTAGATTTAGACATTGACACTGCTGTTCCTTTGGGGCTGATCGTGAATGAATTGTTTACAAATGCTCTAAAATATGCTTTTCCTGATGGTAAAAAAGGCATAATTAAATTGAGTTTGGAAAGTATGTCAGATGGGAATCTGAACTTAAAAGTTTCTGACGATGGCATTGGTAAAATGCTTAATGTTACACCCAAAGGCACTGGTTTTGGCACACAATTAGTAGATTTGCTTACAAAACAAATTGGTGGTAAATTGCTTCAAGAAATTAATGGCGGAACAATGATATCTATCAATTTTAAAAGACAAATGGCGACCTAAACTATGCAAACACCTCTAAGAATATTAATAGTTGAAGATGAAATGTTGATTGCTGCTAATATATCGATACAGCTCGAAAGTCTTGGATATGAAATAATGGGCATTATTCCGAGAGGTCAAGAGGCCATTACTGCGGCAAAATCAGATAAGCCAGATTTGGTTTTGATGGATATAAATTTAAAGGGTGAAATTGACGGCATCGAAGCAGCCATTCAAATGCAGGTAGAAGGGCCTGTTCCTATTATTTACCTTTCCGCAAATTCTGATGACCTCCATTTTAAAAGGGCTAAAGCCACCAATCCCCATGCATTTTTATCAAAACCGTTTAAAAAATTAGACCTAAAAAATGCAGTAGAATTAGCTTTTGATAGGATATTGGAAGAGAAAAATAATATAAAGCCTGAAAACAACAAACTAGTTTTAGAAGACCGAATTTTTGTAAAACAGAATGATATAATGTGTAAAATTCTCATTCAAGATATTCAATATTTGGAAGCCGACCGTAATTATTGTCAAGTTTTCACCAAAGAAAAAAACTTTCTTTTGGTAAATACGCTTAAAAATATGGAAGATAAACTTCCAGCTGATACCTTTCAAAGAATCCATCGCTCCTACATAGTTAACATCAATCAAGTAGATGAATTTAATCATAATCACCTCACTATTGGCAATAAAATTTTGCCATTGAGAAAAGACCTACGAGCAGAATTGATGGCACGATTGAAATTGATTTGAAAAGCAAATTTAAGTTCTAAATAAATCATCGAAACAGAGGCTATTTTGAACTAAAGCCGAGGAATATTCATTCTTTTGTATGCCAAAACTTGTAATCATTGTCAAAAATATTGATTTTCTTGTTTTGGTTTGCTCCTTGAAAGTGCCAATTTTGTTTCTTAATTCTTCTGCATATTTTTTGTCAATCGAATAGGGTTTTATCGAAAATTTTATTTCACAAAGATTAATTACTTGGTCTCGCCGATCAATCAGCAAATCAATTTGGGCTTTTGAAATTTTATCTGTTGAATACCACGATGAGGTGCTTGTTAAAATACCACTAATGCCTAGGGTTTCTTTTATTTCTTTGAGATGTTGTAGGCACACTATTTCAAAAGCATAACCAGACCATGTTCTAAAAGCAGGATTATCAATGCCAT
Source organism: Cytophagaceae bacterium (assembly GCA_031414675.1). Taxonomy (GTDB): domain Bacteria; phylum Bacteroidota; class Bacteroidia; order Cytophagales; family Spirosomataceae; genus Leadbetterella. The sequence continues at coordinate 88 of JANNWE010000553.1, read as the reverse complement.
TTATCCAAATATTTTCATCTAAAACACTCGATTTTTTTATAAATGTCAGATAAAAAAGGGAATAAAAATCAACCAATTGGTACAGTTG
>JANNWE010000552.1:0-2489 GCA_031414675.1 Cytophagaceae bacterium | reverse complement strand
ATTAGATAAACCAAAAGTTTCTTTTACATGCTGAAGAATCAAAGTAGTTTTACCTACCCCCCTTGCACCTTTAATGGCTATCATCCTTTCTTCCCAAGCGATGTCATCCATGAAGTCTCTTCTAAACTCAGCCTTCAAGCTGTTAAGAAGTCGGGAATGTTCGAAATAAATTTTTTCCATTTAAGAATTTTTTAATACAAAAGTAAACATTATTAGTTAATTGAAAAAGCATAATGAAATTATTTTTGCTTATTGTATTAAGCAATAACAACAATCAAAATTATAAATAGTGTGTTTTATTGTATTTTAGAAAAATATATTTTTTTGTAGAAAATAATATAATTATTTCTTTATAAACAAAAAATTACTAGTTTGAAGAATTAAAAAAAATGTATGACAACTATTGAAAAACAAATAGAATTAAAAGACAAAATACTTGTAGGTCTTGAGAAAGATTATGAAAAACTAATTGAGTATAAAAAGAATAAGAAGTCAGAACTTGTGGTTATGCGAGATAACAAAATGGTAAGAATAAGGCCCGAATAAATGAGGTATTTTGATTGAAATTCAACATTCCCCCGTTTTTAAATAAATAAGTCTGAACAACAATTATTTTTTAATGAATATGGTGATTGGTAAATAATACTTATTTTTGAAATGGACTTAAAAAACATTTATGGCTTTAAATTAGTAAATCTGTTAAGCTCAATTTTTAAGTTTTCTTTTATGGTATTCCAGTCAATTTTGGGATCATACAAAATAGGATTAAAATCACTTTCTGCATCTTCGAAATAACTCAAACTTTTTATTACATGGAAAATCTCATTTTGATTAAATTTAGATTTATACAATTCTAATAAAGTGCTTAAACTCATATCTTGAAGAATATAGTAAATATCAAAAAAATCTTTTTTGCTCCCCCTTTGTACAATTGCCTTTAATTTCATTGGAGCAATATCATTTATATGAAGCATCCTTATATTTTCATCCAAAGTGGTTTCAAATAAAATTGGATAATTCATTTTTACTAAATCAACTTTCACATCTTCTATTTCAGCAAAAATCATCTGTTTCCCCTCAGATTTTAAAATAAAACTTTCAAACGTTTCAATTAATTTTTCAATTACTTGATCATTATCAAACGGATAAGGAGTAAATAAATCTAGATCTATGCTGAATCTATGTCCTTTTTGAAGGGCTATGGCTGTTCCGCCAACCAAATAAAAACCTTTAAGGACCTCCAAGTCCATAAGTTTTTTTAATAATTCAAATGTTCGGGGTTCAACTGTGCGAGTGTATAACATCTAAATTGGTTTAAAGGAACATCAAATATTAGTGAGCAAAATGCCAAAGTTTTTGGATCAATCCATCTTGAATTCAACATAATCTCCTTGCATTGCTCTTTACCATAAAATACCATCGCCTGTTTATATTCTTCAAAACTTCCCCTCAAAAAAATCCTTTTAACTATAGAAGATTTATGTATTTCTAAATCTACAGTTTTTATATCGGTATCCCAAAACAATGATGGTCTTAAGTAAAGAGACATTTTAGACAAGTTTTTTTATTTTATAAAATTGTTATACAAATATATCCTAAAAATCTAAGTTAACAATTTTCATTTATTTCAATACCAAAAAAGAAGACTATCTGAATATTCTGGCAAAGTAACCAATTCGTCTGTTAACAAAAAATGGATATTGAATCGAATACAAAAGTCTTTAAACAAACGATATAGCTTAATGGGATTGCCGAATTATTCAATGCCTATAAAGGAAGCCAATTTAAGAGCGAAAGTTTCAATAATATACCAAAAGACAACAACATAAAAATAGCTATGGGTGGTAAAGGACAAGCTATTGAAAATATCTATGGGAAAATGCCATTGGGGGACTCCTTTTGAATGCCTTTAGAAAGTTAATGAAGCTTTTTAAAGAATTCAATCGTTTAACTTTCTTCAGAGATAATTCATAAATTTTAACATGCTTAATATCCAATCTATTTATTATCAAACCATAATTCCTTAAACATTAATATACCACAAATTCTGTTTCAATTATACTTTCTTGGTAATCATTAATAGCCACTTCGTCTCTAATTAATCTTAAAAGTAAATTTGATGACGTAAGTCCAATAAGTTTAGGATTTTGATTTATAGAAGCAATTGGATGATTTTCGAAGGAAGATGTAATCGAAAGATTAGTAAAACTGACTATTTTTATTTTATTGAATAAAACCAGACTCAATTCCCTAATTGCCTCATAAACATAAATAGTAATAAGGTCATTAAATACAATAATCGCTTCTGGTTTAATTTCTTGCTCATACCACTTTTTCAAACATTCAAATACATCTAGTTTAGTCATATTTGAAGTTTTTATCAACTGAGGAGAGCTTTTTAAATTATATTTTTTAAGTCCATTTAGGTATCCATTTAATCTAGCATCTGAGGTAGATAAATTAGAAGGCCCATTGAGTAAAGCTATTCT
>JANNWE010000551.1:0-1988 GCA_031414675.1 Cytophagaceae bacterium | reverse complement strand
AAGGATATCAAACCTTCTAGTAGAGGAGTTCCTTCTTTCCCACCAGCTATTGGCATCATTTTTCCTGCTCCTGTTACGGCACCAATGGAAACAGCAACAAAATTTGCGAATGAACCATAAACAGTTAACCAAAAAGTAATGGTTAACCACTTTTCTTTTAAAACAAGTTTATGCCAAATCAAGCCAAGAATTAGCAAAAACATTCCATTTAAAGTTCCTTCTAGATGGGCAGAAACGCCCATTCTTGGATTTGTCATGAAAGGAATAAATAAGGCTATTACTAGCCCAAATAAGAATAAGAGTATGCCAAGAAATAAAAGCCAATCGGCGTATTGTTTTGTTTTAGGTTTTGTTTTCATAATCATACTTTTTTAGGGTTAATATTTCATTTTTTTTGGTTTTTTAAGAAAAGGTTTCACTTAAAATTTTGCCACTTATTTTTAGGTTTATTTCTACAAAAAAACTTAATTTAATTTACTATTATTGACTCGTTTTTAATAAGTAATGATTTATTATATTTCGAAGATAAATACATTTTTTAAACCTTCCTAACTTGAATCATTAATTTTCTGAAAGCACAATGAGTTTGTCAGCTGCTGAAAATGCAAGTGAATTTGACTTTAAAGGATTAATAACCACCCCATATGCTTCTAAATTATTGTGTGCCAAAGCGGATATTCTATAACCTATTGCGGTTTGTCCTTTTCTTTTAGCACTTTCTAAAATGGTATAAAAGTCTACATTTTGCCCAGTTTTAACATAGTCGCCCATGGGTTTTAGATAAATTTCACTTCCTTCCGCATTAAATAAATCTTCAAACACACGCATTAAATTTTTATTTTCAGCTATTTGAGACATTAACAAACTGATTAATTCATCGCTTACGATAAAGTCATCGGCTTTTGTAACCTCAGCTAATTCTCGGTTTCTAATATCTAACATCTCGCTTACCACTTTTATGTCTTTTCCCATTTCCTCCATTAGTCTACGTATATGAAGTAAAGTAATAAGCGTTTGTGCGTCTGCTTCCTGCATATCCATCTCTTCTTTGTAACATAATATTTGTAAACTATCGTAAGAAGTGATATCTAAACTTTCAATTACTTCGCGATCTGTAGTATCTTGATGTTCAAACTCCAATACAATGTTTTTCAAAGATTCCGAAATAGAAAGTAATTCCTCCTTGTTGCTATCAAAGGAAGAAACCACCTTTAAGTAAGAATTAGGCCCTAAGTAGTTATCTAATTCACGAATAATAATCATTGCTCTTTTATTCCATCCTAAAATCAATACCCTCTCGGCTACTAATTTTTCGGAATTTTCATTCACAATAGCGTTTTCATTTAACACATTTGAATTTTCATTTGAAAGTATTAATGTGTCATCATCTTGCGATATAGCTATTATTTTATCCCCTTGTTTTAATTCATAATCCATTGAAGGATTTATTTTTACCACTCCATCCGTAAACTGTAAGCCAATAACTACGGAATCACGGTAAGCAAAAATTGATTCGCCATACGTTTTTCCAATTAATAAAGGCTCTTCACAAAAATAGATTTCCGCCCCTTCAAAATCCATCAACTCTTTATAAACAATACTTAATCCACTTTGTCTAGCTGTTTGAACCATAATTCGTCCTATAATGTCGTCAGTTAGAATTAATTCAATCTCATCTTTGCCTACCATTTTAGCTACTTCTAGGTTTTTTTCAATCTTAATTTCAGCAATAATATGATAGGGATTTAATCTTCTGTTGGAATTATTAGTAATGGCCAAAATCGTTTTTATGGTAATTGAATCTGAATTCCCTTCCTCTGCAGCTAAAATAATAATAGATTTTGATTCATTGGGATTGGCAATAGCCAAATCAATTAAATTATTAGGATTTCCATTTCTGCATACTATTTTCATGTTTTTCAAATTTGTAATCTTAGCTCTTAGCTCGTCTTCCATTTCTACTTTATCCCTATCAGCAAGAATTACGA
>JANNWE010000550.1:0-20866 GCA_031414675.1 Cytophagaceae bacterium | reverse complement strand
TATTGGGTATTCTATAAAAGCCCGATAAAAAATCGAATTCTAAAAGCCATTTTGAATTTTGCATTGTGGCTTTCCATTGTAATTCTAATTTTTCCACCAGCATGGCAAATAAAAGAACCAAACAAAAACATTGGAATTATTAGTGAAAATTTGCCGCAACTGTTTTTAGAAAAAATCAAAGATAGTTTAAAAATTGATGCATTAGTTAGTAAAAAAGAATTTGCTCAAACCCTTGAAGTTACCCAAAATAACTACGAAAAAATTACCTTAATTGGAAATAATTTCTCAAAAGAATTTCTAAGTAATCTCGTTGGAAAAAACTTAAGCTATGCACCTTATCTGGAGCCTAATTTCCCTATAGACTTGCACTGGAAAGCGATACTTAGACAAAATGAAAATCAAGAAATTTTAGGAAAAATAGAAATAAAAGAAGACCAAATCTTAAAGGTAAAATTCGGAAATACTACTTTAGATAGCATTAAATTACCAAAGGGAAAATCAAAATTCAAACTTAGTTTTCCGAGTTTTTCGGTTGGAGAAACAACAGTTGAATTATTTTTAAACGAAAGTTCCATTCTAAATATTAATTATTATTCCAGAAAATCAAAGCCTCGAAAAATAGTCATGCTGCTTGAAAACCCAGACTTCGAAAGTAAAACTTTAGCTGATTGGTTAGCAAAAAATGGAAATACGGTGGAAGTCATCACAGAGCTAACAAAAAACAACATTCAAAAAATAGATTTAAATATTGACTTAACTTCAAAAGATTTTGACATTTTGATATGCAGTCCAAAATACGCCGGGAATGCGATAACGAAGGCAGCAATCTCTAAAAATAAAGGCCTATTTTTTATTAATTTTTCAGACCCTAACCCTCAAATCCAAAAGATAAATAAGACTTTAGGCACGGTTTTCACGACAAAAAAAATTTCCAATGAACCAGAAATTAAATTAATGAATGAAATTACTGCCCTGCCGTATCTAATCGGAAAAAATATGAGTCAGAAACAATTATTTTCACTTCCTATAGCCATAAATCAAAACCATATTGGAATTTCTCTTTTAAACGAAACCTACCCATTGTCTCTTTCGGGTGATAGCATAAATTACAGAAAAATATGGGGTGGCATTTTGAGAACACTAATTCCAATGGAGGAAGAAAATTTGGTACTAAATGCTCCAACTTTTATTGATCAAAAAATAGATTTTTATTTGAACAATTTCGTAAAGCCTATAAATAAAATAACCATTAGTAGTGATACAATTAGTTTAAGCAATTCTCCATTAAACATGTACACAAAAAATGGAAGCTACGTTTTTAGAAAAAATGGGTGGCAACCCATTTTAGATTCATTAGCAATTTATGTAGAAGAAAAACCAAGCTCCATTCAATATGTAAATCAAATTTTAGACTTTATTAAACAAAATAAAATTAGGCTTCAAACTGTAAATCAGAATAAAACATATCGATTACCCTACTGGTTTATATTTGGATTAATAATTTCTATATTAGCTTTACTGTGGATAGAACCAAAAATAAACACTTAACAAATTAACAAAAGTATGAAAAAAATGAGCTTGGTTATTCTAATTTTTTCTTTTGTTCTAGGTACTCTTAGGGCTCAGGAAAAGATTTTGTTTACAAAAGAAATAGCTGAAATACTAGCTGAATTACCTTTGCATTGCATTTCTCAAGAATTTCCAAACAAAACTGGTCATAGCTCAGATAGTCCTGAAGACCATAAATTATTACCTTCTGAACTTCATCCCTCCTTCTATGGGTGCCTAGATTGGCATTCCAGTGTCCATGGTCATTGGATGCTAATAAAATTGTTAAAACAATTTCCAAATATTAAACAAAAAGCCGAAATCATAAAAATATTGGACAACAGTTTTCAGTCAAAAAAAATATTAACCGAAGCCGAATATTTTACAAAATACAAAACAACAAAAACCTTTGAACGTACGTATGGCTGGGCTTGGTGGCTAAAACTTGATCAAGAGTTATTGACTTGGAATGACCCTGTGGCTAAAAAATGGCATAATGAAATTCAAAGCTTAACAAAAGAAATTGTAAAACTTTGGACAGAATTCCTGCCAAAACAAACCTATCCAAATCGAACCGGAGTACATCCAAATACTGCTTTTGCACTTTGCTTTGCATTAGATTGGGCTGAAATTAGCAAAAATGAGGCATTCGAAAATGCTTTAATTTTTAAAGCAAATAGTTTTTTTCATGATCAAATAGATGCTCCGGCATATCTTGAACCCGATGGCTCAGACTTCTTATCTCCAAATCTTGAGGTTGCAGATTTAATGCGTAGAATAATGTTTCCTAAAGAGTTTGAAGTTTGGTTTGAGAAATTTTTAAATAAACGATCTCTTGAAAACATCATGAAAATGCCTGTGGTAAGCGACCGCACAGATTTCCAAATTGTCCATTTAGATGGCTTAAGCCTTAGCCGCGCTTGGTGTATGAAAGGAATTGCTAAATCGTTATCAGAAAAGAATCCATTGAAGTTGAAATTCAATACTACGGCCAGCCAATTTTTAGAAAAAACATTACCCAATGTTACTTCGGGAAATTATGGTGGAGATCATTGGTTGGCATCTTTTGCAGTTTATGCTATTTTTGAATAAAAAAAAGAGGTAAAAAAAAAATTTCCACCTCTTTTTACGCAAAACTAACCTACTTATTTTGTAGCAGTGGTATCTGTTTTGGGCTTTTTATCAGAAGTTTTATACTCTTCATTTAAGCCTTTCAAAACATCCATTGTAATATCTAAATCTTCTTTAGCATATAAAACGCCTCCACCTTTTGAATATCCAATAACCATATCGTATTTATCAGATTTGTTATATTTTCTCAAATACTCTTGAATATTTGTCAATAATTGATCTGTCTTTTTTGCTTGCTCTTGTTGTAAATTCCCTGCGGCATTATCTCTAAAAAGCATAATATCTTGCTCTTTTTTCTGCAAAGCCAATTGGGTACCTTTACCTTGTTCTTCGGTCATTCCACCGGCTTGAACTCTTCTTTGAAACAAAGCCACTTCATTTTGAAACGACTGAGTTCTTCTTTGAAGATCATTCTCCAAAGCAAATTGCTTATTCTGGAATTCTTTCACTACGTCTTTGTAGTAATCATAATTATTTAAAAGGGTATCTGTATTTACATATACAATTCTACCAGATGGCTGTGCCCCATTTTTTGATTTGTCAGCTGACTCTTTACATGATGCAAAAGCCAAGCTTAAGCCTAAAAACAAAATGCTTATTTTTTTCATTTAAATGTATTTTTTCTTTTTTTGGGTGCAAATATAGCGATTATAATGACTATTCAATAAAAATGAATAATTAGATACAATTTTGACTTCTGAGATTACTATAATTCAGAAGAAAGCGGTAAAACAAAAAAATAATTCAGGATTTTTAAAAAGGAATTAACCTTCCACAAACTTTCTAATTTGTACCCCAGCGGCACCTGATAATCCACCAATTAAAATTGAAATAACAGCAATTATGGCGAAAACAAAACCAGCCTTGGGTAGTTCAGAAAGAGCTCCTACTCCACCAGTAAATAAATCGGCAATTTTAGCCATCATGTCTACTTCTGAATTAAAATTCAAAAAAATAGAATACCCTACCCAAAGCGATAAAGTGGCAAAAGCGGCCACTATTGCTCCTTGGATGCTACTTTTGGCTTTCCACCAACATAAAGCAATGCAAACAGGTGCTATTATCCACCAAGGTCCAAAAAAAGATAAAATTCCTCCTATAATAAGTATTAATGCAAATAACATACGTTTCAATTTTTAATGATTATTAATTATTTTTTTGGTTTTATAGTCAAAGTATTAGATGGATTGATAAGCTTTTGTTCTTTATTTTTCAAAAACACTAAAGTATCCAGTTTGCCCGCTGCCCATTTATCTACCATGTTATCATAATACTTACTTCCTACATTTCCTGATTGTCCTCCAGGATACAATCCATAGGCTAAAGGCCATTCTTTGTCTAACTGAACTATCATTCTCCAACTAGGTCCAGTTGACTCCGTTGTAGCGTTTACTATTCCCGCTCCTCCCCCATTATTAATATTCTTACGGCTAAAACTGGTAAACGCAGGTACTAAATGCTTAATGCTAGTGGATTTAACTTTACCCCATGCCCAGTTTTCTGCTGTCATTTGGCCATTTTTCTTTGTTAAACTATCTATGGTAGCCTTAAAACTCCCCAATACCATCTGATTAATTGTTTCAACTTTATCTTTTGTTTTTTTATTGTCAAACCATTTTGCATCTTTTTGATTTTTTATCATTTCAAAAGTTCGGTCGTCTGAAGGATACATTAATTTTTCTTCTATTGAAAATTCATCTTCCCAAATCCATTCCCTCAATTCTATGGTCCATCGTTCATAAATTGTGGCACCCAATGCATCCGCACTATTCATAAGGTCCCAATTTTTGATAATGTCAATTGCTGGATTTAGAGATTTATCTGTATTTGACTCTAAATAAGGGATTAATGAAGGCAAAATACGCCTTGCAGCAACATTGAAATTGTCATTTTGTATGGATCTCAAACTATCTGGAGTAGCCATTGTCATTTTCTCTAGTCGTTCATTAATTCGAATTGCCCTTCCAGAAGGTGCAAACTTCCAACCTAAATAATAAGGATAGGTAGGGTCTGTTGAAAATTGATTGGCAGAGCTAACAAAACCTCTTTTAGGATTTTTTACCGTTGGATTTTGATCAGAAGGAATCCATCCTTGCCAATCATGGTCAGCTTTTGTGCCGTCTAAAATATACTTTCCTTGGTTCTTCCATTTTAAAGGTAGCTTACCATTGGGAGTAATGGAAATATCATTTTGGTTAGAAGCAAAAATAAAGTTTTGAGCCGGTGCAGTATAAAAAGTTAGAGCCTTTCTGTAATCATCATAGTTTTTAGCCTTATTTAAATAATAGAAAGTCAACAAATCAGAGCCATTCGTTTCGAGAGCTACCCAACGCATGGCATGGCCTACTGGTACATTTTTATTAAAATTAGATTTCGACTCCCGGTTATATAAAACTGGCCCATGGTGCGTATAGTAAACGGTATCCTTAATTATATTTCCAGATTTCAGTTTATATTCTTCAATCTTTACCTCCACTGACTTCCATTTCCCTTCGTGCCAATACTGAGCTTTACTATCGTCTTTAAATTTTATTTTATAAAAGTCCATTACATCGCTTCCTACGTTCGTAACTCCCCATGCTATATCTTTGTTAAATCCAATGGTGATTCCAGGACTTCCTGGCAAAGCAACGCCATAAACATTCATTTCAGGAGTACAAAGCTGCATCTGATACCAAATAGAGGGTAAACTTAATCCCAAATGGGGATCATTCGATAAAATTGGAAGCCCAGTTGCGGATTTCGATCCACTTACAGCCCAATTGTTACTACCAATTTCTGGTCTAGCCTCAGGAATATTAAATGCCAAGGCATCAGTTCCGCTATCTGCCATAATTTTATCTGGCGTTTTTATTGGAACTGGCTTAAAATTCCATGGAGTGCCAGAAGGAATAATTGGCGACTCTTCTGCCGGATAGTCAGGAAATAAATCTTGAACAGTTTCCAATCCATATTTTGCCACTACATTAGAAATTCTATAATCATTACTTCCACCGTTTAGTGTGTTTCTCATGTTCATGAGCATCAAAATGGTTTTGTAAGGAGACCACTCCGCTGGTTGGTAGCCTAAAATTTTATATTCAATTGGTAAATCTTTATATTCTAATTGTGCAATAAATGCATTCACTCCTTTAGTATAGGCCTTCAAAATTCTTTTAGAAACTGAATCAGCATCTAATTTCTTTTCCATTTCGGCGGCAGCTTTTGCCATTCCTAATCTTCTATTATACTTATCAAATTCTAAAGCCTTTTCTCCAACAACTTCAGTGAGCCTTCCAGCAGCCACAAGGGTATAAAACTCCATTTGCCATATTCGATCTTTTGCAATAACGTATCCTTGAGCAAAATACAAATCATCTTCATTATTGGCAAAAATATGCGGTACTCTATTACTATCATATATAACTTTTACCTCATCTTTAATCCCTTCAATTAAAATTTGGGTGTCTTTAGAATTAGCATTAGATTCAGTATTTTGTAAAAACCCTACAAATGGACTAAAAAGTCTTCCTAAAGGAGGAATCGAACCTATAGGTTTATTAAGAATAAAGATGAGACCCAGCATTAAGAAAAAGCACCAAAAATGTCGTATAAATTTCATTGATTAATCGGTTAATATTATTTTCCGAAATTTATGAAATTTTATTTATTTTATTTTGTTTTTTTAAGAATGACAGTAGAATGTCAATAATAATATTCCTAAAATGAAAAGTCAAATAATTAGTATTCTAATGATTGTTCTAAGCACAAACGATACTTTTTCTCAAGTAGAAAGTAAGTCGTTCGAAATTTTATTAAAAAGCATGCTAAAAAATACAATACCTAAAATCAGTGTAAAAGAATTAATACCAAGAATTGACCAAGTGGTATTACTTGATGCCAGAGAGCCGCAAGAATATGAAGTCAGTCATCTTAAAAATGCTAAATATGTTGGATTCAACCAATTTAATATCAGCACATTAGAAGATCTTCCCAAAAATTCAGAAATAGTGGTATATTGTTCCATTGGAGTGAGAAGCGAAAAAATTGGAGAGAAACTCAAAGCCGTTGGATTTACCAATGTAAAAAACTTGTATGGAAGTATTTTTGAGTGGGTTAATCAGGGAAATCAAGTTTTTGATACTCAAAACCACCCCACTAAAAAAGTACATGCTTTTAACAAAAAATGGGGCATATGGCTCAATAAAGGGGAAAAAGTATATTGAACCCAAAAAACTCATTATAAAATCGACTTAAATAAAATTTTGCTTCATGCCTATTTCCGATCATCTTCAAACCTATAGCAATAGGTATTTCGATGCTCGTCATATCCATTTTCAAACGGGGCCGACCGTTCGGTATTATTTCGCCAGAACGTCTATTGAGTTTTTTGGGTTGAAAATTAAGTAAAACTCTGTTTTTGTAAAAAAAATGGCAGGGCTTTTGTATTTTTGTGCGAAATACAAAAAATACACGTTTAGATGTACCAAAATAAAAAAGTCGTGGTGGTTTTACCTGCCTATAATGCTTCGGCAACTATAAAAAAAACCTACGACGAAATACCTTTCGATTTGGTTGACGAAGTTGTGTTAGTAGATGATGCCAGTAAAGACACTACCATTGAAATGGCAAAAAGCATTGGAATAAAACACATTGTGGCTCATCAAAGCAATAAAGGCTATGGCGGAAACCAAAAAAGTTGTTACAATAAAGCGTTAGAACTTAATGCGGATATTGTAATTATGCTCCATCCAGATTATCAATATACTCCACTATTGATTCGTTCAATGGTCAGTATAATAGGAGAAGGATTATTTCCAGTAGTTATTGCTTCCAGAATTTTAGGTAAAGGTGCTTTAAAAGGGGGTATGCCTCTTTATAAATACTTTTTCAATAGAGTTTTAACTCTGACACAGAACATAGTAATCAGTCAAAAACTTTCTGAATACCATACTGGGTATCGTGCATTTTCAAAAGAAGTACTTACAGGAATAAATTATATGGCTAATTCGGACGATTTCGTATTTGATAACCAAATGCTTTGTCAAATCTTTTATAAAAATTTCGAAATTGCTGAAATAACGTGTCCTACCAAATATTTCGAAGAGGCCTCTTCCATAAATTTCAAACGTTCCATGATCTATGGTTTAGGTTGTTTAAAAACCTCTGTTCAGTTTTGGCTTAATAAAAAGGGAATTTTAAATTTGGAAATATTTAAATAACAAATTGCTTTCTTTTTTTATATTATCGAATCCTTATAAAATTAATAAATCTCTTAAACATCATTTTCATTGAGAATTTTAGGTCTATAAAAAAAAGGATGCTTCAAAATAAACTTAATTTTAATTTTTCAATTCTATAGTTCTAATTTCAAAAATTTTGATGAAAAAAGTAGTTTTGGCTTACAGTGGAGGATTAGACACCTCTTTTTGTGTAAAATATCTTACGGAAGAAAAGGGAATGGAAGTACATTCGGTTTTGGTAGATACCGGTGGATTTACAGATTCAGAAATCTTAGATATTGAAAAAAAAGCATTTGAACTCGGTGTTAAAAGCCATTATACCTCCCGAGTTGCAGACAAATATTATAAGGAATGTATTAAATTCTTAGTATTTGGAAATATCCTCAAAAACAACACATATCCGCTTTCTGTAAGTGCAGAGCGTATTTTTCAAGCATTGGCAGTCGCAGAATATGCAAAATCAATTGGTGCGAGTGCAATTGCCCACGGCTCAACAGGAGCGGGTAATGATCAAGTACGTTTCGATATGGCTTTTAGAATAATAGTCCCTGAAGCTGAAATCATCACTCCTATTCGTGACCTAAAACTTTCCCGAGAGGCTGAAATTGAATTCTTAAAAGCCAAAGGAGTAGTAAGAGAATGGCATAAATCAACGTATTCTATTAACCAAGGACTATGGGGAACATCGGTCGGAGGAAAAGAAACCTTGAATTCATGGGATAATCTACCTGAAACCGCATGGCCAACTCAAGTTACAAAGAAAAAACCAACAGAAATTACCTTGCAGTTTGTAAAAGGCGAATTGAAAGGAGTAAATAATCGTAAGTTTAAAAACCCTGTAGAGGCTATTCGTAGGGTTCATTCTTTGGCTTCTCCTTACGGAATCGGAAGAGATACGCATGTAGGGGACACTATAATTGGAATAAAAGGCCGTGTTGGTTTCGAAGCTGCTGCCCCATTAATTATTATTAAAGCACATCATTTATTAGAAAAACATGTGCTAACTAAGTGGCAACAATTTTTAAAGCAAAACTTAGCGGAGTTTTACGGAATGCAGCTACATGAAGGACAGTTTGGGGAGCCCGCTTTGCGAGATATTGAAAAGTTTCTAGAAAATTCTCAAGGACATGTAACCGGAACCGTTAGAATTAAACTTTCATTATATAATTTCCAAATGCTGGGAATTGAATCCAAGTATGATTTAATGTCACCCGTTTTCGGTTCCTATGGCGAGATGAACAATGCTTGGTCTGGAGATGATGTAAGAGGGTTTTCAAAAATAGCTTCCAACCAAACCATGATTTATCAAAAAATTCAAGAATTGGCGGAGAAATAGACGCCATTTTTTTGTATTTCAATTACTCTAAACATAAAACTTTTCTACTAAAAACAACAATGAAAAATACAATTAATGCTTTGATTTTAATTTTTGGATTTCATTGGTCCATCGCTCAAAGCATTAACTTACAATTAAAATTCATTGATAAATACGAAAATCCTATAACCGGAGTAACCGTCGTTTTGAAAAACAAAAAAAACGAAAAGATACAAATTGCTAATTTCACAGACTCTACGGGTTTCACGTCTTTTAAAGTCAATCAAAATGAACAATTTTTACTTTCTGCCACTTCAATTGGCTTTAAAAAATTTGAAAAAGAAATTTCATCAAATGAAAAGTTTTATAATTTTAAATTAATTGAAGACAATCAAACACTTGAATCAATTACTATAACTGCAAAAAAGCCCTTAATTCGTCAAGAAGACGACAAAACCATTGTTGACCCAGAGCCTTTGGCCCAAACTTCAACCACAGCTTTAGAAATTTTAGAAAAAACACCTGGCTTATTTGTGGATCAAGAAGGTAACGTATATTTAAATAGTACCAGTCCAGCTACCATATATATTAATGGACGAGAACAAAAAATGAGTGCAACAGATGTTGCATCAATTTTAAAAAGTTTACCTCCCAATAGTATCGAAAAAATTGAGATCATCCGAACCCCATCCGCAAGTATGGACGCTTCCACTTCAGGAGGTTCGGTAAATATTGTTTTAAAAAAAGGCGTTAAGCTTGGCAGAACCGGAACAGTAAACGGAGGCTTAAATCAAGGCAAATTTGGAAATCAATTTACTGGGATTAGCCTTAACAGAAGCCAAGACACAAAAAGCTCGTTTATAAATTTTAATGTCAGTCACAGAGATAGTTACGAGTCATCAGAATTTATTAGACTAATAAAAGACGCAAATAACAATGAATCTAAGCTGAAAACTGAAACCTACTCGAGATTACCCGGATATAGCTTTTTTACGCTTCTTGGAACCAATATAGATCTTTCAAAAAAACTAGAAGTTGGCTATGATGCGAGACTTAGTTTAAACTCATCTAAATCAACAACAGAAAACAACAGCCTAGTTTTTAGAGAAAACGCAACGAATCAAAAAGTTTCTGAAAACCTTAATGCACTAAAAAATCAAACTGAGTCCTATTCCATAGCACAAGGTGTATTTTCAAAGTATAAATTTGATGAAAAAGGTTCTGAACTTAAAATAGACCTTTCCTTTAATTATTTTGGAAACGATGGAAATCAGAATTATTTAACTGAGTTCACATTTCCAATAAAAAATCTTTCGGGTGGAGTGGGCGACTGGAAAAATAAAAGAAGTCTATTCGCAGGCCAAGCTGATTTTAAATACTATTTCCCAAAGAAATTTACCTTTGAAAGTGGTTTAAAGACTTCCATTCAAAATTTTGAAAATTCTACTCAATATTTTAAAGACGGTACTATTAAAGATACGTTTAGAACCAATAGTTTTACTTTTTTTGAAAACATAAATGCAGCCTATTTGCAATCTTCAAAAACTTTTGGAGCATTTATTTTGAAAATAGGAACGCGTTTGGAAAATACCGTAATGAAAGGTAATCAAATTATCCCTAGAGATACCACATTTAACATTAATAGAACAGACCTATTTCCATATGTGTATTTTAGTCGCAAACTATTCAAAATAGCAAACTACGAACTACGCGGTTTTTTAGTTGCAAGAAGAACCATCACCAGGCCAGTCTACGAAAATTTAAACCCCTTCCCTAGGTTTATTGATCAATATATTTACGAAAGTGGTAATCCTGCTTTAAAACCACAATTCACTACAAATTATGAAGCTAACATTAGTTTTGAAGATCGTCCGATTTTTGCTTTTGGAAGAAATTACGTGAAAGACATTTTCACGAGCGTGGTGTATCAAGATAAATCAAACCCTTTAGTTTCCTATCGCACTTACGACAATTTAGGTAAAAATCAAGAAACCTATTTTAGAATTTTAGGAGCAATTCCTCCTGGGGGAAAATACTTTTTTGTTGCGGGTACCCAATATTCATTTAATCAATATACTGGAATTTTAGATAATAAACCTTTTACATTTGAAAGAGGCTCTTGGCGATTTTTTACCTACCATCAACTTAAAATTGACGACCGTTCCACCTTATCTTTGAATGGATTTATGTTGGTTAACGGTCAGCAACAGTTTTATGAACTTGGAAATTTTGGACAACTGGGAATAAGCATAAATCGCCAATATTTCAAAAAGAAAGTAATGCTTAGTGCTCAATTCAACGATCTATTTTTTACAAATAATTATACATTTACTTTAAACCAAGGTAATATTAATGCCTTGGGAAATCGAAAATCAGATACAAGGAGATTTGGAATAAACTTTCGTTATAGTTTTGGACAGAAAAAACAAAATGAAGGATTTGACCTTTTTAATGAAGAAGGAATAGATGAAAAATAGAAATCTCTAAATCTCAAAATCCAACCAAAAAAAAATTCTTCCTTCGATATACCCCTGCTGATATAGATTAAAATTATTAGCCCTATTTTTTATACTTTATATTTAAATTCTACAAAAAAAGGGTCTAGAAAGTATACAATTTATATTTTATTGTATTTTCTCTTGCATTATTAAATTAAAGTATTTTCTTTTGTGTAGCAAATAAATCGATTTTAGCGAAAATTCGCTAAAATTTAATCTTTGCTAATTCATAATAATTTAAAAAACTTGAATTTTAATGGCTGAAAATCTCAATAAGTTTAGCAAAACCCTCACCCAAGAAGTAAGTAATCCAGCAGCACAAGCCATGCTATATGCAATCGGCTTAAAAGAATCTGACATGTCAAAGCCTCAAATTGGTATAGCAAGTACAGGTTATGAAGGAAACCCTTGTAATGTTCACTTAAACGGTTTATCTGTCCATGTAAAAAAAGGGATTCAAGCAAATGATATGCTCGGCCTTATTTTTCATACCATTGGAGTTTCAGATGGCATGACAAATGGAAATGATGGCATGAGTTATTCTTTACCTTCTAGAGACATAATTGCCGATTCAATTGAAAATGTAGTTTGTGCTCAATGGTATGACGGAGTAATTACCGTGGTAGGTTGCGATAAAAATATGCCGGGGGCAATAATGGCGATGGCTAGAATAAATAGACCGGGAATTATGGTTTATGGTGGAACTGTAAAAACAGGTCTTTGGAAAGGAAAAAAATTAGATATTGTATCCGCTTTTGAAGCTTATGGACAAAAGATTTCTGGCACTATTTCAGAAGAAGATTATAAAGGAGTAATTCAGAATTCAATCCCAGGCCAAGGAGCTTGCGGCGGAATGTATACGGCAAATACCATGGCGAGTTCCATAGAAGCAATGGGCCTCAGTCTTCCTTTTAGCTCTTCCTATCCTGCAACTCACGAAGGCAAAACCGCCGAATGTGTTGCCATTGGAGCAGCAATGAAAAATCTGTTAGAAAAACAAATATTACCAAAAGATATAATCACCAAAAAATCTTTAGAAAATGCTTTAACAATGGTAATGGCACTGGGCGGATCTACTAATGCCGTATTGCATTATTTAGCTATTGCCCATTCGGCAGACATTCCACTTACTTATGCTGACATACAAGAGATTTCAGACCGAACCCCATTTATTGCGGATTTAAAACCTTCTGGAAAATTTTTCATGGAGGACATTTTAGAGCTAGGCGGCGTGCCCGCAGTTATGAAATATTTATTGAAAGAAGGCTTAATTCATGGAGATTGCATGACCGTAACCGGAAAAACCATTGCAGAAAATCTCGAGGTTATTCCAGATTTGGAGTTTGAAAATCAAAAAATGATTCATAAGATTTCTGATCCGATTAAAAAAACAGGTCATATCCAAATTCTGTATGGCAATTTGGCCGAAAAAGGCGGAGTGGCAAAAATAACAGGAAAAGAAGGTTTAGTTTTTGAAGGAATTGCAAAAGTTTGTGATAAAGAGGAAGAAATGCTAGAAGCATTTGCAAATGGTGAAATAAAAGCTGGTCAAGTAATCGTGATTCGTTATGAAGGTCCAAAAGGTGGCCCAGGAATGCCTGAAATGCTCAAACCAACCTCTGCAGTAATGGGTGCGGGCCTTGGCGATAAAGTTGCTCTAATCACTGACGGTCGTTTTTCGGGAGGAACGCATGGATTTGTAGTGGGTCACATTTCACCCGAAGCCTTTGATGGGGGTACTATTGCCCTTGTAAAAGATGGTGATAAAATTACAATCGATGCAAATATTAGACAACTTATTTTACATGTTTCTGATGAAGAATTAAACGAAAGAAGAACTTCTTGGAAACCGCTAACTCCTCCGTTTATAGAAAAAGGTGTATTGAGAAAATACGTAAAAAATGTTTCAGGAGCGGATGAAGGATGCATCACAGATAAATAAGATTGGAATGAATTATTTTGTTCTATATTGATTTATAATAGTTTAAGGAAATTTAAAAAATAATTACCATGAGTGTAGCATTGGATGTCATGGAGGTGAAAGAAACAAAAGTTGAAAAAATACTGCCTAAATTTCTTTCAGGCGGTGAAGCTTTAATGGAATGCTTCGTTGCTGAAGGCGTTGATATTATTTTCGGATATCCTGGAGGTGCCATCATGCCTATTTATGATGCACTTTACCATTACATGGACAGGATAAACCACGTTTTGGTGCGTCATGAGCAAGGTGCAAGCCACGCTGCTGAAGGGTATGCCAGAACAAGCGGAAAAGTAGGGGTATGCATGGCAACATCTGGGCCTGGTGCCACCAACCTAATTACCGGAATTGCAGATGCCATCATAGATTGCACGCCAATGGTGGCTGTAACAGGTCAAGTGGCATCAAATCTATTAGGAACAGACGCTTTTCAAGAAACCGATGTTATTGGTATTACTACTCCTATTTGCAAATGGAACTATCAAATCATTGATCCAGACGAAATTCCAGAAATTATGGCTAAAGCATTTTACATTGCCAGAGCCGGTAAACCAGGTCCAGTTTTGATTGACATCACGAAAGATGCTCAAGTAAAAATGATGACTAAAGACTTTGAGTATAAAAAAATAGAAAAATTAGCAGGTTATCATCCTCGGAGGATACCTAAAATTGAACAAATAGAAAAAGCTGCGGAATTAATAAATTCAGCTAAAAGGCCTTACATACTTTTCGGCCATGGCATACTTATTTCAGAAGCTATGCAAGAATTTAAAGAATTTGTCGAAAAAACCGACATTCCTTGTGCTAGCACTTTATTAGGAATTTCTGGCATTTCCATTGACCACCCAAATTATATGGGTTGGTTAGGCATGCATGGAATGTACGCCCCCAATGTCATGACAGACCAATGTGATGTTTTGATAGCAATCGGTATGCGTTTTGATGATAGAGTAACTGGAGACGCTACCCTTTTTGCCAAACAAGCAAGAATCATCCATATAGAAATAGACCCAGCCGAAATTGAAAAAATAAAAAAAACAGAAGCACCTGTAGTTGGCGACGCCAAAGAAGCTCTAAAATTATTAATGCCTCTTGTAAAAAGTGGTGATTATTCTGCATGGAAAAATGAGTTTAGAAAGCTAGAACCTAAAGAAAAAGAAAAAGTAACAGATAGAGATTTACGTCTTGATGGAAATATAAAGATGGCCGAAGTTGTAAAAATGGTGTCTGACAAAACCAATGGAGAGGCATGCATCGTTGTGGATGTCGGCCAGCATCAAATGGTTTCAGCACGTTATTATGAGTTCAAAAAACATCATTCTTATATAGCATCAGGAGGTTTAGGAACTATGGGATTCGCAATTCCTGCTGCTCTTGGAGCCAAAATGGGTGCTCCAAATCGAGATGTAATTGCTTTTATTGGGGATGGTTGTTTTCAAATGACCATTCAAGAATTAGGAACTATTGCACAAAGCAAATTGCCTGTAAAATTGATAATTCTGAACAATAATTTTCTAGGGATGGTACGCCAATGGCAACAACTATTCTTTGAAAAGCGGTATTCTTTTGTAGAACTTCAAAATCCAGACTTTATTATGATAGGGAAAGGTTTTGGTATTGAAGGAAAGAAAGTTGAAAAAAGAGAACTTTTAAGTGATGCAATAGATGAAATGTTAAATTTCGATGGAGCGTATTTGCTTGAAGTGGTAGTTGAAAAAGAAGAGAACATCTTTCCTATGGTGCCAGCAGGTAGAAGCGTAAGTGAAATTAGATTAGAATAAATTTTGGTAAAAGAATTGAATGTTAGATTATAGAAAGTTCTTTATGTTAAAATTGTCATTTTTTAACTTTCAAAATAAACTACCTAAATTATTTTACTAAAAAAAGCTAAAGTTGATGACAAAATATACAATATGCGTATTTACAGAGAACAGTATTGGATTGCTGAACAAAATTACTGTGATTTTTACACGCAGAAGGATAAATATTGAAAGTCTTACTGTTTCCGAAACAGAAAGAAAAGGCATCTCGCGTTTCACAATCGTTATATCACATGAAAAACGAGAAGATGTAGAAAAGCTGGTACGTCAAATCAGAAAAATTGTTGAAGTATTAGCTGTTTTTGGATATTTAAATGATGAGATCGTTTATAATGAAATAGCCTTATTCAAAATAGCAACTCCTCTTGGTTCAAAACCTATTGATATAGATACGATTAACAGCCTATATAAAGCGTGGGTAGTTTATTGGGAGTTAGATTATGTTGCCATTCAAAAAACAGGAACCGAAGAAGAGATATTTGAGTTTTTCAAATACTTAAAACCATATGGAATTATTGAGTTTGTGAGGTCTGGAAGAGTAGCAGTGGGCAAAACTCCACAAGGTTTGGTGGAATATCTACCTGAAGACATGGAATGGGAATATTATCTTTGATAATTTGAATTTCCCCAAATTAATTCTGAAATTTGCAGCTTTTGAAATTTTTAAAAATATAACGTAAAACATATTGTTCGTATTCTAAAACAAAATAGTATATAAATGGCAAAGTTAAATTTTGGTGGTGTTGAAGAGGAAGTAGTGACTAGGGAAGAATTTCCTCTCGAAAAAGCAAGAGAAGTATTAAGTGGCGAAGTTATCGCAGTAATTGGATATGGTGTACAGGGTCCTGGTCAGGCAATGAACATGCGTGACAACGGACTTCCAGTAATTGTTGGTCAACGTAAAGGCAAAACATATGATAAAGCTATTGCAGATGGCTTTGTGCCGGGTGTAACCCTTTTCGAGATAGAAGAAGCTCTTGAAAAAGGTACAATCATTTGTTATTTACTTTCAGATGCCGCGCAAATAGAGCTGTGGCCAACAGTTAAAAAATACCTAAGTCCTGGAAAATCATTGTATTTCTCCCATGGATTTGGTATTACGTATAAAGAAAAAACTGGAATCGTTCCTCCTGCAGATGTAGATGTATTCTTAGCTGCACCTAAAGGTTCTGGTACTTCTCTTCGTCGTCTTTTCGTAGAAGGGAAAGGTTTAAACTCATCTTTTGCGGTTTATCAAGATGCTACTGGAAAAGCCCGCGAGAAATGTATCGCTATGGCTATTGGCGTAGGATCTGGTTATTTATTTGAAACCGATTTCTATAAAGAAGTAACTTCAGACCTTACAGGTGAAAGAGGTACGTTGATGGGTTGTATTCAAGGTATTTTTGCTGCTCAATATGAGGTATTACGAGCTAATGGGCACTCACCTTCTGAGGCTTTTAACGAAACTGTTGAAGAATTAACACAGTCATTGATGCCCTTGGTAGCTGAAAATGGCATGGACTGGATGTATGCAAATTGTTCTACAACTGCTCAAAGAGGTGCATTAGATTGGTGGAAGCCGTTTCGCGATGCCACAAAACCGGTATTTGAGAAATTGTATAATTCAGTTAAAACTCAAAATGAAGCAGCCATTTCCATCGAACGTAATTCACAGCCAGACTACCGTGAAAAGTTGGAAGTTGAGCTTGCCGAATTGCGTGACTCAGAAATGTGGAGAGCAGGAAAGACCGTAAGAAGTCTTAGACCTGAAAATGCATAATATTAAAAATTAAAAATGGGAGCTTACAATAAGCTCCTATTTTTTAGCTTTAGCACTAAAATTCCATAAGCATCTAATTTAGCAATGGAATTATTCAATTGGTTTGACAGATTGCTTTGAAAAAGAATGGACTCAAATTCTTCTTCAATTCTGATCTCTATAATTTTAGAAGTGATATTTTGTAAAACTAAAATATCCTCATTTTTATAAGGTCTTATAAAACTTATAATTCCCTTTTTTATAGTTTCAGATGCAAGTAGATTAGGTTTTAGGATTTGATTTAATCCATTAAATCTTTTTCTTAAAGATATTAAAGTCCTATAGTGGTTAAATAAGGAATCTGGATTTAATTCTTGAATTTTTAATGGCGATACTTTTGAGTCTGTATTATATTTAGGTTTTCGCCAATTTGTTCTATCCTTATCAACAAAACGGGAGTCCCACAAAAAAGCCTCTCTTAAATTTTCATCCGGCTTTGATCCTAACATTCCAATTTCTTCCCCATAATAAATATAGGAATTGCCAGGTAATAGAAGCAATAAACTTGCGGCCATTTTAAGTTTTTCTATATTTCCATCTGCTAAGCCACCAATTCTATTTATATCATGATTTCCTAACATAGTTGCATCAATAAAATTTGGATTAACCTTTTCAAAAATTGCATAATTTTTAATTAGCATTTTTACAATTTCCTTTTTATCCTTACCAGTTTTTACAATATCTTGGATTGCAAAACATAAATCAAAATTAAAATTTGCTTTTAATCCTTTAAAAAATGGTGCTACTTTTTCGGCAGAAGTCCAAACTTCCCCCACTAAATAAACATTTGGATTAACCTCCTCCATTTTTTGTCGAAATTCATCCCAAAAATTATGGCACTTTCCAATTTCCCAATCTGGATAAATATGCTTAGCCGCATCCATTCTAAAGCCATCTACCCCTTTCTCCAACCAAAATTTTCCTATATTATAAATCTCATTTCTTACCAAATTGTGATCCATATTCAAATCGGGCATTCCACTCCAAAACATCCCATAATACTTTTCATTATCGCCAATATTTGCCAAATGCCAAGGATTAACCTCGGAAGAATCATCTGTAATCTCTCTAATTGCTATTCCTCTAGCCTTAATATCACTTTTTGAAAGCCAATTGTAATAATTTCGAAAAGAATTTCCGGGCCCCTTTTTTGCTTCGACAAACCAAGGGTGTTTCTTACTGGTATGATTTATAACAAAATCTAAAAATACTTTTATACCCTTTAAGTGAGCTGTAGTAATAAGTTCTTTAAAGTCATCTAAAGTGCCAAATTCTGAATCAATTGACCAATAATCAACAACATCGTATTTATGATACGAATGAGATTTAAATATGGGAGTTAACCAAATGGCTTCAATACCCAGATCTTGTAAGTAGTCTAATTTAGAAGTAATTCCATTTAAATCACCGATACCGTCTTGATTTGAATCGCAAAAAGAACGAACAAAAATTTCATAGCAAACAGAAGGTAAGTGTGTGTTTTTTAAATCCACAAATAATAGGAATAAAATAAAAAATGATGTGTAATCAAATAAGAAAACTAGAAAGTTAAATAAACAATTTTTACGGTTCTAATTGTAGTAAATTATGCATTTGCTAAATTGAATAAAAATTTAGCTCTCTATTTTCGTCTGGAAAGCATATAACTTTTTCGAACCTCATTCCAATTTTTATTAGAAGTTTATTTGAAGCCATATTCTCTTTATTAACAATAGCCACAATCCTTTCTAATCTTAAATTTTTTTGAGCATGCATTAAAGTTGCCATAGCTGCTTCGTAACCATAACCCATGGACTGATATTTTTGTAAAAAAGCAAACCCAATATCTGGAAAATCTAAAGACTCTCTTTTAGTTATACCGCAAATTCCCAATTTTTGATTTTTAATACTATCTTTCACTAGCCAAAACCCAAAACCATGTTCTTTATAGCATTTTAATATTCCATTTTGCAAATATTGTTCGGCATCAAGTATGGAATGCACATTTCTATCTCCAATATATTTCAACCAGCCAGGAGAATTAACTAATTCCAAAATAAAAGGTGCATCTACTTTCCTTAGTTTAACAAGAATTAAATTTTGGGTTTGCAAAACAAATTTTTCTTGATTCTTTTTCAAAATCATAAAATTATTGTTCCATAGTTTTTAAAATTTCTTAAGGTAAATTCTAGAAATAAATACAAAATCAGGTTAAAAAATTAAAGGCTAAAATTAAATAAAATGCTAGAAATATTATATGAATAAAACTTAAATAAAAAATCCGAAATTTATTTCTAAACTTCGGATTTTCAATTATTTATGTAAAAATTACATTATAGCTTCTGCTAATACTAGTACTTTATTATTTGCAACTTCCAATACTCCACCATCAACAAGTAAGGTTTCTTTTTTTCCATTTATTTCATAAACCAAATCTCCTTTCTGAAGCGTACTAACCATTGGAGCATGGTCATTTAGCAATTGAAAACTTCCACTTTTTCCTGGCAAAATAACAGAATCTACAGTTCCATTAAAAACATTTTTTTCAGGTGTTATTATTTCTAAGATCATAATTAATAAAATTATTTTGTCGCTTCCGCTATCAATCTTTCTCCTTTCTCTTTGGCATCTTCAATAGTACCTACAAGGTTAAAAGCCGCCTCAGGAAGATGGTCAAAATCTCCATCCATAATCTGATTAAATCCTTTTATAGTATCATTAATATCAACTAAAACACCTTTAAGACCAGTAAATTGTTCGGCAACAAAGAATGGCTGAGATAAGAAACGCTGAACTCTACGTGCACGAGAAACTACCAATTTATCATCTTCGGATAGTTCTTCTAGGCCAAGAATTGCGATGATATCTTGTAATTCTTTATAACGTTGTAAAATATTCTTAACATTTTGTGCACAATTATAATGAGCATCACCAAGAACCTCGGCAGAAAGTATTCTAGATGAAGAATCTAAAGGATCCACAGCAGGATAAATTCCTAACTCAGCTATTTTACGACTTAATACAGTTGTAGCATCTAAGTGAGCAAAAGTAGTTGCAGGGGCTGGGTCTGTTAAGTCATCGGCAGGAACATAAACAGCTTGAACTGAAGTAATTGAACCTCTTTTAGTTGAAGCAATACGCTCTTGCATCACTCCCATTTCAGTTGCTAAAGTAGGCTGATAACCAACCGCAGAAGGCATACGACCTAATAGTGCAGAAACTTCAGAACCTGCTTGAGTAAAACGGAAAATATTATCTATAAAAAACAGGATATCACGACCTTTTCCTTCACCATCACCATCTCTAAAGTGCTCGGCGATAGTCAAACCAGAAAGTGCTACTCTAGCACGAGCTACCGGAGGCTCATTCATTTGACCAAATATAAATGTAGCTTGTGAATCTTTCAATGCTTCTCTATCTACTACACTAAGATCCCATCCTCCAGATTCCATTGAATGTTTAAAAGCATCACCATACTTTACAATTCCAGACTCAATCATTTCACGGAGTAAGTCATTTCCTTCTCTAGTACGCTCACCAACACCAGCAAATACTGAAAGTCCAGCATATGCCT
>JANNWE010000549.1:0-6958 GCA_031414675.1 Cytophagaceae bacterium | reverse complement strand
AAGAATATTAAAGCTTAGGGCTTAAAAATTGGTATATTTGCGATAATTGCTTTAAAAGCTAAAAAATGCTATTATCGCTTTAATAATTAGTCTAAATGGATTGTATTCTTAGCTTACAAATCCAATATTTTTGAAACAAATTTATCTCGCATGGATGTCCTAAAATTTGGAGGTACTTCGGTTGGAACGGTAGAAAGTATTAATCAAGTAATTGAAATCATTTCTAAAAAAAGGAAAAACTCTCAAAATATTGCAGTTGTATATTCTGCAATGGGAGGTGTTACTAATAAACTTATAGAAATTGGAAAATTGGCTTCTCAAAACAATCTTTTATATTTAGAAATTTTAAAAAGCATAGAAGACAGACATATTAATATTGCAAAATCTTTAACGGAAGTAAAATCACAAAGTGTTTTAATTGCATCTATAAAAGGACTATTCAATGAAATCGAAGATCTTCTTAAAGGAATTACCTTTATAAAGGAGCTAACAAACCGAACACTTGATTTATTATTGAGCTTTGGGGAAAGGCTATCTACAACCATTATTACCTTTTCTTTAAATGATAGAAACATAAAAGCTGAATATGTGGATGCACGAGAAATAATTAAAACAAATAGCCATTTTGGTTTCGCGGAAGTTGATTTTAAATTGTCAAATGAGCTAATTTCAAAGAAAATCACAAATTCTGATTCCGTTTATTGTATTACTGGCTTTATTTCATCCAATAAAGAAGGAGTTACCACTACATTAGGAAGAGGTGGAAGTGACTATTCTGCCTCAATAATTGGAGCAGCTTTGAATGCTGAAGTCATTGAGATTTGGACAGATGTAAATGGCATGATGACTGCCGATCCACGAAAAGTAAAAAACGCTTTTACAATCCCCTCCATTTCTTATTCTGAGGCTATGGAACTTTCTCATTTTGGTGCAAAAGTCATTTATCCTCCTAGCCTAGTTCCTGCATTCTTAAAAAACATTCCTATTAATATTTTAAATACCTTTAATAGTAATCATTTAGGTACTACCATAACCAAAGAAATTAACAAAAAAAGCTATTCAATTACTGGCATTTCTTCCATAGATGATATCTCTTTGGTAAATCTGCAAGGAAATGGAATGATAGGAGTAGCTGGAGTATCGGCTAAATTGTTTGGGCTTTTGGCAGAAAATTCTATTTCTGTTATCTTGATTTCTCAAGCATCATCGGAACATTCCATATGTTTTGCAATAGATCCAAAATCTTCCGAAAAAGTAAATGAAATTTTGGAAAAAGGATTTAAGTCAGAAATTGAAAATGGAGATATTGAAAATATTACCATTCAAAATAATCTATCAATTATTGCTGTTGTTGGGGAAGGAATGAAATCTAGTTCAGGAATTTCAGGCAAATTATTTTCTGTTTTAGGGAAGAACGGAATAAATGTAATTGCCACCGCCCAAGGTTCTTCTGAGTTAAATATATCTGTGGTAATTAAAAAGAAAGACATCAGTAAAGCTTTAAATGCAATTCATGAAACTTTCTTTGAAATTGATGGGCTAACTTTGAATCTTTTTTTATTAGGGGCTACAGGACTTATTGGCAAGACCCTATTGAAGCAAATTTCGGAACAAGCAGACCATCTAAAAAAACACAAAAATCTAAACTTAAAAGTAACAGGGCTAGCTAACACTAAAAAAATGGTAGTTAATCCAAATGGAATTGAAATAAAAAATTGGAAAGAAATATTAAATTCTCAAGGAGAAAAAGTAAATTTAAGTGAATTTATAGAAGATATCCAAGCTTTAAATTTACCAAATAGTATTTTTATTGATTCCACTGCCGACAAAGACATTGTGCAATATTACTTCCCAATATTAAATAGTAACATTTCAATAGTTACTCCAAACAAAGTTGCAAATTCTGGAAAATATAGTCAATATGTGAGTTTAAGAGATATTTCTAAAAAACGAAATGTGAAGTTTCTATACGAAACAAATGTTGGAGCTGGGCTGCCAATAATTAATACTTTACAAGGTCTAATTAATAGCGGAGATCAAATTCATAAAATTGAAGCCGTATTATCAGGAACATTGGCCTATATTTTTAATACTTTTTCTCCCAACAATAAATTCGTTGATATTGTAAAAGATGCAAAGGCAAAAGGTTATACTGAACCCGACCCAAGGGATGATTTAAGTGGAACTGATGTAGCTAGAAAAATTTTAATTTTAGCGAGAGAAACTGGTTTACCCATTGAAATGGATGAAGTTATTATTAACCCATTGCTCAGTGATAATGCAATGAATGCTAATTCAGTAGATGCCTTCTATGATGTTTTAGAGCAAGAAAATTCTTTTTATGCCAATAAAATGAAAATTGCCACTGAAAATGGGGAGGTCTTAAGATTTATTGCTAGCCTCGAAAACGGAAAAGCAAGTATAGGACTGAAATCAGTCGGAAAAACTCATCCCTTCTATAACCTAGCAGGTTCTGAAAATATTATTTCGTTTACAACCGAAAGATATTTCAATAACCCACTTGTAGTAAAGGGTCCAGGTGCAGGAGCAGAGGTTACTGCTATGGGAGTGTTTGCAGAAATTATAAGTTTAAGTAGTTTTTTAGCGTAATTAATTAATATAAAGTGGATTCAATTAGAATTTTTGCTCCTGCAACAGTCGCCAATGTCGCGTGTGGCTTTGATATCTTTGGCTTGGCAGTAGACAATCCCGGCGATGAAGTAATTGTCAAAAAAAGAAATGATGGAAAAATAGTTATTACTGAGATAACAGGCGACAATGGAAAATTAACCTATGAACCGTCAAAAAATGCAGTAACCGTTCCCATTATTAAATATTTAGAACAGTTACAAAATGCCCAGGGATTTGATGTCATTTTAAATAAAAAAATGCCTTTGGGGAGTGGTTTAGGGAGTAGTTCGGCTAGTTCTGTTGCTGGAGTGTTTGCCGTAAACCAATTGTTGGGGTCACCTTTAGAAAATCAAAGACTATTGCCTTTTGCTATGGAAGGAGAAAGAATAGCCTGTGGTTCGGCTCATGCAGACAATGTAGCACCTGCCTTACTTGGTGGTTTTGTTATAATTAGATCATACTCTCCTTTAGATTTTTTTAAAATAAACACGCCATCAGAATTATACATTTCAATAGTCCATCCAGATATTGAGGTGAATACAAAAGATGCTCGGCATATTTTAAGAAATGAAGTTTCAATGAATAAAGCTATATCTCAAATGGGAAATGTAGCTGGAATGGTGGCTGGCTTAATAGGAGAAGATTTCGATTTAATTGGTAGGTCGATGGTAGATTATATAATTGAACCTATTCGCTCAATTTTAATTCCACAATTTTTTGAAGTAAAAATGGCAGCTAAAGAAAATGGAGCTTTAGGTTGTAGTATTTCCGGTGCAGGACCCTCTATTTTTGCCTTTTCAAAAGGATATGAAACAGCCAAAAAAGTTGGAGACGCTATGAATGCAGAATTTCAAAAAGTTGGAATAAAATCAAACCTGTTTGTGTCAGCCATAAACCATGTTGGTCCTAAAATAATGGAATAATAATGAAGTAATATTTCAAAAAAATATTGTTTTTTGTTAATTTTAGAAGTAGTATAGGTTTTTTTTATGATTTATTAACCTACAAAATGGAACAGTCCCATTTAATGAAAGCACAAGAAATAATTCAAATTTTTCGAAAGTCAATTTCAGAATATCATTTAATTGATCTGGTAGACTCCGCAATGCCCGAACATTACGATAAAAATTCATTTGAATATTTGTTATTCAGAAAAAACTGGATAGACACTGTCCAATGGCATTTAGAAGATATTATTCGTAATCCAAAAATTGAACCTGAAAATCTAGTATCAATTAAACGTAAAATTGACGCATCTAATCAAGACAGAACAGATACCGTGGAATTAATTGATGAATTTTTATTTAAAAGTTTAAAAAATGTAAATCTGGAGTTAAATGCGAGATTAAACTCTGAAACTCCAGCTTGGCTTTTGGACAGAATATCGATTTTACAATTAAAAATATATCATTTCCAAGAACAACTTTCTAGAAAAGAAATCAACTTAATACACAGAGAATCAGTTAACTATAAAATTTCTATTTTAAAAATTCAAGAGTCAGACTTAGAAAACTGCTATAATGAATTAATGGATGATTTAAGAGACGGAAAAAAATACATGCGATTGTACAAACAAATGAAAATGTATAATGACCCGAATTTGAATCCAGTTTTGTATGAAAAATAAAATTTTAGTCATTCGATTTTCAGCAATGGGAGACGTGGCTTTAATGGCTGCAGCCTTAGCAAAAGTTAGTAATGAAAACCCAAACTCCATTTTTTATGTCTTAACTCGTAAAAAATTCAGTCCTTTTTTCGAGAATTATACGAATATTGAAATACTGGAAGCTGATTTCGATTATAAGCATAAAGGCTTTTTAGGACTTATCCGATTATTTTCTAGTTTGACTAAATTTAAATTTGATATTATTTTAGACCTGCATCAAAATATCAGGACTTTCGTATTAAAATTTTTATTTTGTTTTAAAATAGTAAAGATTTATACCATTGAAAAAGGAAGAAAAGAGAAGAAAAGCTTGATAAATCAAAAAGATTTTCAACCTCTAAAAAGTTCTGTTGAAAGATACCTTGATGTTTTCAAATTAGCTAGATTATCTGATGATACTTCCATATCAAAGGAAATACTTCCAGTTTTTAAGATAGAAGAAAACGTTTACAAAAAAATAAAAGAGTGGTTAATTATTAATAAAATTGACAAAAATAATTTAATAGGAATTGCACCTTTTGCTCAGCACATCGGTAAAGTATGGCCATTAGAAAAATACGAAGAATTAATTAAAAAATTATCTAAAAGTCCAATCAAAATACTATTTTTTGGTGGAGGAAAAGATGAAATAGATAAACTCGAAAAATTAGAAAAATCTAATAGGAATTGTATTAATATCGCCGGCAAATTTTCTCTTAATGAAGAATTAGCATTGATGACACATTTAAAACTAATGATTTGTGGCGATTCTTCCAATATGCATTTAGCTGCTTTAATGAATGTAAAAGTACTTTCAATTTGGGGAAGTACTCATCGTTACGCAGGCTTTGGCCCAATGTTCCAATCTGAAGAGAATATTATTGAAATAAATAAAGAAACACTCAGTTGCCGACCTTGTTCAGTTTATGGAAATATACCATGTGCAAGACAAGATTACGCATGCTTAAACTGGATTGATGCTGAAAAAATATACCAAAAAACTTTAAATATTTTAGAAATTTAAAGCTTATTCCCCTGATAATATATTTTTAAAATTTCCTAATAAACCAGTCCATTTACCATTTGTTGGAGATTTAATCTCAGGATAAACTTCTGAAACTGACAAAGCTAATACCTCATCTGAAAAAGCTTGAAAGTCTAATCCTCCAAAAGTACCAGAAGACATTAAAAGAAGATTACTTTGAAACCAATTCTGTGCTTTTAAAAAGGAAACTAGTTCTTTAGTTTCGGTAAATACTTTAAGATCTTCTCTTCCAAAATATTTAATTATCTGTTCCACAGACAAGGGAGGCATCTTTTTCATTTCTAAAGTATGTGGACTATAAAAAACTACTGCAATATCTGCATCAGCCATTTTTTGATCATATTGAGGCAAAAAATCTTTATTTAAGCTTGAAAAAGTATGCAATTCATAACAAGCAACTAATTTCCTAGTGCCGTATAATTCTTTAGTAGCTTGGGTGGTAGCTCCAACTTTAGAAGGAGCATGAGCAAAGTCTCTATAAATATGAGTGTTGTTATTAAAACCTAAAGTTTCGAGTCTTTTTGCAGCCCCTTTAAAAGACTGAATAGCCAAATAAAATTGCTCTTCGGTAATGCCAAGTCTATCTAAAATGAGTTTAGCACCCATTAAATTTTTCATATTATGCTCACCAAAAATAAGAAGTGGAATTTCTCCTTCCAGCGTTTTTAAAAATACCTGACCATTTTTTACATAATATGGGTGTTTTTTATATGCAATTTTAACGATATCTGGTCTATCTTTTTCTCCAATTACTTTAACAATATCATCTGTTTCATCAAAAACCAGTACGGAGGCTTTATCCATTCCATCCACTAATTCTTCAAATGCCTTTACATAGCTTTCAAAGGTTGGAAAAACATTGAAATGGTCCCAAGCTACGCCACTTATTAAGGTAATATGGGGATGATAAAACAGAAACTTAGATTTCATTTCTATAGCAGAAGACAAGTATTCGTCCCCCTCGATAATAATTATGGGAGCATCGTTTGTAAGTTTCACCATCAAATCAAAACCCTCTATTTGTGCCCCAACCAAATAATCAAATTTTCTTTTATAGAAAGCCAAAACATGCAATATTATACTTGTAATAGATGTTTTACCATGACTTCCAGCAATAACTACTCTTTGTTTATTAACTGATTGTTCATAAATATACTCTGGAAAAGAATATACTTTTATGCCTAATTCTATCGCTCTTAACAATTCAGGATTATCCTTTCTCGCATGCATACCTAATATAACAGCTTCTAATTCATTTGATATCTTATCAGGAAACCATCCCAATTCATTAGGTAAAATCCCAGCATTTAAAAGCCGCGATTTGGCCGGCTCATATATCTCATCGTCTGAACCAGAAACTTGGTATCCCTTTTGATCGAGTGCTAATGCTAAATTATGCATTACTGCGCCTCCAACAGCTGTGAAATGTACTTTTTTAATTGTATTGTCCATCCAGTTTAAATTGTTTTTAGCTTTGCCTTTAATTTTTAACCTATTCTTAGTAGCTAATTTGCAAAGTTCTAAAATTTATGTCAATTTTGCATCATATTTTTTTCATTTCGCTTTCAAAAAAACATTCCTGTAGTATAAACAATGAAGAGGTACATAGATTTAATTCAACAAACTTTTGAGTTTCC
>JANNWE010000548.1:0-7717 GCA_031414675.1 Cytophagaceae bacterium | reverse complement strand
AAGTCTTTTGGCTCTCCTTTTTCAATTCCAACCAAATTTCTTCATTCTGCATCATTAATGAAAACGCTACAGTTATGACCCGACTATTGTTTCTACTTTTCGGATTGGTTTTGAGTGCCGCTCAATGCGAAGCCGATATTGATTCTGAACTTTCAAAGCTCGATGGCAAATGGAAATTATATAAAATCGGAGTCGGTTACCCAGCACCCAATAGTCCGACAGAATTGGTTCCTACCGAAACAGAAACTTTGGAGATAGATGCCAAGACTAGTACATTGATACGAAAAGTAAATGGCGTAGTGACAGAGTCCACCAAAATTGAAATAGGGAACCATCCCAAAAGTTCCCCAAATCCACGTTTGGCTTTGGTTTTTTTGGAGTCCAAAACTTACTCTTTTTTAAGAATAGACGAAACCAAGGGAGAAATAAGTTTATACCAAAAATGTCCTTTAGAAGCTGAACTGGCCGATGGAGGTACTTTTTATTATAAGAAACAATAAGTTTAAAATTCTTTTTCTCCAAATTCACTGTTAGGCAGTTTCGCTTTCTTTTCAGATTGCCTAAAGTTATAAGAAACGTTTAGCATACAAATGTTGGTTTCTTGAATGTAATTGGTGGTGGTGAAGAAGTTGGACCCAAAAGTGGTAATTCTTTGCTGATTTACCTTCATTTTGCCAAAAGAAGCGTTTTGCCAAAGTAAGGAAATAGTAAACTTATTAAGATTTTTTTTCAGCGAAAAATTGGGTTGATAAAACCTGGAGTCTTCGCCTTGTGCGGTATTTCTTGCAGATAAGTAAGAAAGGTTAAATTG
Source organism: Cytophagaceae bacterium (assembly GCA_031414675.1). Lineage (GTDB taxonomy): Bacteria > Bacteroidota > Bacteroidia > Cytophagales > Spirosomataceae > Leadbetterella. The sequence continues at coordinate 6,906 of JANNWE010000548.1, read as the reverse complement.
AGAACTTAAGGTACTTGTAAATTGATAATTGATAGTAGAATTAACAGAATATACCCAACCTTGTGAATTCACAGCCACCGAATTATCAAACAAAGTTCCGTTAATCGTTAGATTATAAAGGTTTCCACCTAAATATACTTTTAATTTCTTAGTTGGAGAATAGCTAATATTTGCTTCTGTTCCGTAAAGTTGCGCTTTACCCGCATTGGTATAAACCCTGTTTAAAATACTATCGTTATACACACTGTTTACGCGGTTTACAATATCTGTAATCTGCTGAGAATACACATTCCAAAAGAAGGATGCTTTTTTGAAATCTTTGGTAATACCGGCCTCATACACTCCTATAAACTCGGGTCTGATGTTAGGATCTCCTTTTTCTAAGGTTTCGCTATGTTCACGCTCTGGAAAAGGATTTAACTCGTTGTTGGTGGAACGTTGCACTCGTCTGCTGTAGGCCATTTTTATTCTAAAATCACTTTTTAGGTTATATAACAAATTGACTGAAGGAAACAAATTTGATAGTTTTAGCAGGTCCTCCTCTTTGTTTTTGTTAGTAGAAAATGCTCTGTAGGCATTTTCATAGCGTAGTCCAGTGGCAAATTCTAGTTTTTTATATACTCCGCTATATTGTGTATAAACTCCATGAATAATGTTATTTACGGCTATTTGGGAAGAAAATTCTGGATTTAAAACCAAAGGTTTAAAGTTTCCTGTTTTTTCTCGATAATCAAAATCGCCATTCTGATTTTGGGTTCTAAATTGATACCCTACAGCCAGTTTGCCTATTCCAAGGCTATGTTCATAGTCTGCTTTTAGACGAAATGCATGGAGAGGGTTAGAACCCGTATTTATAGTGTATTGTAGAGTGTCTTTGTAATTGAGTAATTGTAAATTTCTATTTTTTGTAAATCCATCAAGGAGAGCATATTCATACAGCCCTGATAAACTAATGGAAGATTTTTTATTGAAAGTGTGTAAATAGTCTAAATTATATACTCGAAATGTACCAGACTTTAAAACCAAATTTGCATTGTAATATTGATTTTTATTAAAAACTTCTTTGGTTAACAAATTAGTTTTAGAATTATTATAAAATATATTGGCTGTGCGGTATTGACTTTTTTCTCCTAAATAAATTCCTCCAGAGATCTCGGCATTTTTGGAAAATTTATAAGTGGCGATGGCTCTTAGCCCGTAATTGTCTCTTTTGAAACTTCGCTCCCCATCGCTTGGGAAACTCGTTAAAATAGTTCCTATGGTTGTGTTAACATCTCCCACTCTTCTACCAGCAATATCGTTTTTTAGATAATTCAGCGACAAAGCCGTTTCCCATTTATTTTTTTTGAAAGTAATGGTTCCGTCTATACCATATCTTTGAGGCTCAGATTCATTAAAATAGGCTTTTATTCTTGGTAGTCCATATTGCAGATTAAACACTGCATTTAGGCCATTATTTGTACCCGATTTTGTAATAATGTTAATTATCCCAGCTTTACCGTCTGCATCATATTTGGCGGAGGGAGCTGTAATCATTTCTACTTTCTCAATGGTATTGGCGGGAATTTGTGCCAATAAAGTAGCAGCATCGATTTGGCTTGGCTTTCCATTAATTAATATTAAAAAGCCTTTGGAACCTCTAACTAGTATCTCACCTTCAGCGTTTACCACTACCGAAGGAATATTTTTCAAAACATCAATTCCTGTTCCACCTCTAGCTACTTCAAATTGTTCCGCTTTATAAATTTGTTTTTCTAATGTAGTAACTGCATTTGGCTTCAGCCCATTTATTACTAAAGACTCTAGTAATTGACTTAAAGGAGATAAGGCTATGGCCCCCAAGTCTAATCCTTCTAAAATTTGATTATAATCTACTTCAATTTTTTTTGATTTGTAGCCTATATATTCAATTATTATTATGTATTTCACTTTTTTTATTCCTGTAAATTGAAATTTTCCTTTATCATTAGCTATTTGCGCCATAAGAGGCACTTCTTTAGTTTTAGATTCTAATTTTAAGTTTGCATAAGACAAAGGATCTTTTGTTAGTGAATCCAATAGGTTGCCACTAATAATTTGCCCAAAAGCTAGGCTGGGAATGATAAAAGAGAAAACTATAAGATGTAGTCGAATATTCATTTATTTTAATTATCCCAAAATGAAGCCCAAGTGTTTAGAAATGAGCATAAAAGTAATCTTTTTTTAGGAGAGCCTTATAAACAAGTTAATTTTTTTTTGGCATTTAGGGCAAGGGTAAAAGTAGTTTATGAATCAAGTATAAATGGATTTATGTTTAAAAACAAGGGCTTACGTAAACAAAGAATAAATCCCTAAAAATGTGTTAAACAATAAATTATTAGAAAAAAAGCACCTAAGCTATACTACTTAGATACTTTTTAATAGCTATTTTAAGGAACTAAAACCTTCATTAATCCTTTTTGTACACAAAGGGTATTAAACGTTTTCACTTCTTTATTTATGAGCTCCTCCATTTCAGCTTTGTAAGCATTCCATTGAGCATCTAATTCAGCCATTTGGAGTTTTTGTCCTTGGGTTACTATTGGTAAATTGGAATCTACTTCACCTCTTAAAAATATATAATCAGCACTAATCATGTTTCTAAAATTAATGATATCGTCATTAGATTCGGCTTTGTTTTGCACCAATTTTTCTTCCCAAATTTTTATTTTTTGGACTATTTCTTTCCCTAAATCTACAATGGCTTTTAATTCTGTTTTATTTTTTAACAATGAATTTACCTCCGCAATTTGTTTAGAAATTTTTCTCATTTTAGCTATTGCCCCATGAATATCATTAACGCTTGTTTCTATTTGTTTCAAAACATTTTCTTGTTCATTGTATTCCGAAATAGTTGCTTCGAACCTTGGGTCTCCTTTTATGACAACCTGTACCGTCTTTGATTGTGTTCCAAAAATAAACTTTGCGTTATACATACCAGGAGACATTTTTCTTCCGTCATAACTTCCTTCAATAAATACTTTTGATATTCCATTTATGGTTTCGGCTCGCATATTCCAAACAAAACGATTTAGTCCTGGCTTTAAAAAAAGGCTCGGATCTGGCGAAGGTCCTCCTGGATATTCTTCAAATTCATCATTTTTCTTACTGGAATATTCTCTAATAAGTTCCCCTTTTTCATTGGAAATCTCTAAAAGCAAAGTGGCATTACTATCTATTTTTGAGGGTAAATTATAATAAAAAACAACTCCAGATGACGGATTTGTGCCAATAGTGGATTGAGAATCGTCTTCTTCTTCAGAAACGTAATCTAAACTACTGCCACCCGAAACACGGTAAGCAGCTTCTGGAACGAATACGGTCAAACTATCTTTAGATAAAATACCAGTTGCCTGCCGCAAGGGCCCTAAGTCGTCTAAAATCCAAAACGATCGACCTTGAGTGGAAGCAATTAAATCGTTTTGATGAATTTTTAAATCTGTAATGGGCGTAATAGGTAAGTTTAGTTGCAACTTGGTCCAAATTTTTCCTCCATTATACGAAATATAGAATCCGTTTTCGGTTCCGGCAAAAAGCAAATCTTTGTTTTCGGTATCTTCTCTAACTACTCTCACAAAATCACCATAAGGTATGCCGTCTGATATTTTCGTCCATGATTTGCCGTAATCGTTTGTTTTATAAATAGAAGGACTAAAATCATTTAATTTGTATCTATTGGTAGCAATATACGCCACAGCGTTGTTGTGAGGAGAGACTTCAATGCTATTGATCAAGCACTCTTCTAGCCCTGAGGGTGTAACATTGGTCCAAGTTTTTCCATTGTCTTTGGTAATATGTACTAGTCCGTCATCGCTTCCTGACCAAAAAACACCCGCTTCTTTTGGCGATTCTACTAAATAGGAGATTGTTGCATAATTTTCTCCACCAGCTCCTTCGTTGGTATAAGGAGCTCCTCCAAGACCTAATTTTGTAGTATCTTTTCGCGTTAAATCTGGAGAGTTTTCTATCCAAGATTTTCCCATATCTGTACTTTTCAATACTACATTACCCGCATGATAAAAGGCTTTTTCTCTTTGTGAATAGATAATTGGAGCATTCCAATTAAATCGGTATTTCATGTCTTTTGCTTTCAAGGCTTGGTATTGAATGGGCCGAGTCATAACACCCTTCCCTTCTTTGGTTTGGGCATCTAGGAGCTCAATAGTGCCTTGATAGCTACCTCCCATGGAAAAGCGTGGAGCGTCAGGGTCAAAGGCAATAAACGCGCTTTCTCCTCCAGCGGCAAAAGTCCAATCTTTTTCAGCTATTCCATATCCACTCGTTACTCGGCTTGGAATTTTCACAGAAGAGTTGTCTTGTTGGCCTCCATAAATGGAATAAGGGAAGGTATTGTCGGCATTAATTCTATAAAATTGAGCTGTTGGCATTTGATTTTGCTTTGAGAAACTTTGGCCGCCATTAAAACTAACTGCTGCTCCACCATCATTTGCCAAAACAAAGTTTTTGCCATTTTTAGGGTTTATCCAAAGATCGTGATGGTCACCATGTGTAGTGTTGAAAACCTGCTTGAAAGTTTTTCCTCCGTCTATAGATTTTAAGGCTGGAGAATTTAATACATATACAATATTCTCATTGGTGGGGTCAGCAAAAATTTCAATATAATACCAAGCTCTTTGTACGGTTCTATGGTCTTTACTAATTCTGCTCCAGTTTTTACCTGCATCTTCAGATTTGAAAACACCACCTTGCTCTTTTTCAGTATCAGATTCTATTACAGCAAAAAGTAGACTGGAGTTTGCTCTAGAAACTACAATTCCCATTTTCCCCTTCTCTTTGGGTAGCCCTTTTTCCATTTTTTCCCAAGTTTCTCCTGCATCAGTTGATTTATACAAGCCGCTCCCTTTTCCGCCACTTACCATTTGCCACGGCAATCTGCGATGATCCCACATAGCAGCATACAAAATTCTAGGGTTGTTCATGTCCATCGAAAGGTCGGAGCATCCTGTATTGTTATCTACAAAAAGGGTCTTTTCCCAATTTTTCCCACCATCTATTGATTTGTAAATTCCTCGTTCTTCTGATTGGCCATGCAGAGCTCCTTGTGCTGCAACATATACTATTTCCGGATTTTTAGGATGAATACTTATCCTTGAAATATGTCTGCTTAGGTCTAGGCCAATCTTTTTCCAAGTTTTTCCTGCATCTGTTGATTTATAAACACCGTCACCGTAGGTCGTCATTACACCTCGTGGAGCATGTTCGCCCATACCTACATATACTACGTTGGGGTCTGATTCAGAGACTGCGATGGCTCCAATTGAGCTTGTTTTAAAATAACCGTCAGAAATGTTATTCCACGAAATTCCGGCGTCAGTGGTTTTCCAAAGTCCCCCTCCTGTTGTGCCCATATAATAGGTAAGATTATCGCTAACAACGCCACTTACTGCCACAGACCTACCTCCCCTAAACGGCCCTATATTTCTCCATTTAAGGGCAGAATAGGTAGAATCTAAATTTATTTTTGAAGTTTCTTTTTTTAAAGCTTCAGGAAGTTTCTTTTTTTGTGCGAAAGTTAAAATATGAACGCTTAAAAAAAGCGTTAACATTACATAGTTTTTCATAAGGTTTGAGGTTTTTGAAAAATTAAATAAAAATCAAATATAAGAAAGGAGCTCAAATTGTGAGGATTGAACAACAAAAAATTACTTGAAATTTTTGTAAGTGATAATTTAGAAAATTATACTTTTTAATGAAATCAACAAATTAAAGAGATTTAAAATTAATTCATTATTTTTTTAAATCTAGAAATTGTACATTAATCTCCACTAGCAATCTCCATCAAATAATTTATGCTTGGTACTATTTGAACGTTTTTACGTAGCTCCAATCCTTGTCCAATCACTTGATATCCAGTAACTAAAATAGTATATTCTGAAAAACTATCTGCCAATTTGTTAAGATAATTTTGAACTTCGTCTTGCCCAGGTGTAGAAGTAATAGCCGTATAAATATAGTCTGGTTTGTGATAATCTACCACATGGCTCAACTCAGCAAATGGTAAGCTTTGACCGAGATAAACAACTTTATTATTTCTTGCTCTTAAGATATAGTTGGCAAAAAGAAGCCCAATTTCATGGTATTCTCCTTCTGGAGTGTAGAGTATAAATTTCTTGGAATTTTCATCGGCTCTTAAAACTTGTCCATCTATAGCCACCAACATTTTTTGACGGACTAGATTAATAATAAAATGCTCATGAGCTGGCCCAATGCTTCCTGTAAGCCATAATGTGCCAATTCGTGTTAGAAATGGATATATTATGTTAATCATGGTGTTTTCAAAACCAAATTGTAATACATTGGTGGACATTACTTTTTCAAATCGTTCTTCATCCATATCTATCATTGCAATAGTTAAGGCATGAATTTGGTCTGGGTAACTTAATTGTTGGTCGGAAATTTTTAAAACTTCATTAGAAAGCTCATCTAAGGTATATTTGGCTATTTCAGAAATCTTATGACCGTGTTCTTTCAACAAAGAAATATTCAAAACAAGTTTTAAATCGCTATCATCGTAAAGCCTAATGTTAGAATCGGAACGTTTCGGATTCATTATATTGTACCGTTGTTCCCATATACGCAACGTGTGAGCTTTTATACCCGAAAGACTTTCTAAATCTTTTATTGAATAATAACTCATTTAAGATTTGGTTTTATTTGCTAATTTAAAAATCACTATTTTCTAACAAATTCAAGTATGGAATTGTTTTCAAAAAAGAAAATAGGCGTCTAAAAAGCTAATTTTTAGTTTTAGAGTGCAGTTTTTCAAAAATAATATAAATATTTAAAAGAATTACACTTGAAGTATAGATTTCTACTTAGGCATTTTTTAGGGTAAAGATAAAAATACCTATTAAAGTCCAATTTTAG
>JANNWE010000547.1:0-8771 GCA_031414675.1 Cytophagaceae bacterium | reverse complement strand
ACAGATTTTAATGTAGATCCACCGGGGTTAATGGGTTTAAAAACGGAAGAAAAAATTGCTTTAAAGTTTGTTATGGTTTTCAATTTGTGATTCCTTATAATTATACTTCATCATTGTTTAAGCTGGTTGATGAAATCATTTTTAAAAAAAATTGATTTTAAAGCCAGCTTTTATAGGTTTATGGAATTAATAAAAAAACACGAAAATCCCAAAAATAGGTTCTCCGTGCTTTCATGGCTATAAAAAAGTACACTTCGTTATTTAAAAAAAATTCCTGTATGGAAAATCCATTACAGGAATCTGACTTTAACCCTATAAACCATTATGATCTTTACTATTTTTTATTTTACTGCGAAAACTCCAGTGCCAATTTTGAAGCCCTCCGAGTACAATTCTATTTTGTATTCTCCAGATTTAAACGCAATTTCTTTTTTATAGAACATTTCAACTCTCTGATCATTATTAGTAAATGGAACGCTTTGTTTTATGCTATATCCTATTTCTTGATTCGCATAATTTAGTACTCCTCCTTTACTCATATCGTTTAAAACCCCACCTTGCGGATCAGTAACTCTTAAAAATACGTCTTTGTTATTAGTATCCGTTAGTGGGTTGGAAGGAAGAATGAAAGAAACCTTTAATTGATCAATTTTTTTATTTTTTAATTCTCCTGTCCTTTCTTTACCTCTTGAACTTAGAGCAGCAACTTGTACATTTACAGCTTTCAGTGCCGCTCCTACTGTAACTTTTTTACGTAAATCATCATTAGCAGAACTTACCTCGCTTACCTTTTGTGTTAATGAATCTTTGCTAAAAACCAAACTGCTATTTTGAGAAACTACTTTTAGTTTTTCTTCTTGAACAGCTTGATATTGCTGGGCAAGTTCTTTGTTTTCGCTTCTTAATGTTTGTAATTCTACGTCCTTTTCAGAAAGGAATTTTTCATATTCAGCAATTTTGCCTTCATATTTTTTTACAGAAAAACCTGCACTTGATAAGTCTGTCCTTAGATTTTTCTTATCGCGCTCTAACTGTGCTTTGATTTTTTCTAATTCTACTACGCTACCGCCCAATGCAGTAACCTCTGCAATTTTTTCGTCCAAATTATTAGAGATGGAATCAAGTTTAATTCTTGTAGTGGAAAGCTCATCTAATTTTCCGCTAAGTACTTTTTGTAGCTCAGAGTTTTCGTTTTTTGACCCATAATATAAATACCCTAAAAGCCCTAAAGCTCCTAAAAGCACCACTATCCCAATTTTAAGAGTATTTTGATTACTCGGTGAATGATCTTCCATTTTTTTAAAATTAATTTTGTTTATTTGACACTGCAAAACTAAAATGCAGGTATTAAATAGGAATTAAATTGAAATTAAATTTAGCTTAAAATTTCAGAATAGAATTTTCAATAAATTGTAAGCACAATATAACAAGAAGATTATTTATTATTTTATACTGTCAAACGACTAAATAAAATCTCATTAGTACAATTACCTAAATATTAAGCCCTTACAGGGATTTTGATTTGAAGGGGGTATATTTTGTTACAAATGTTGAATCCCTACGGGATTATTGATTATCAGTACCCTAATATCTAAAAGCTTTTTTTTCTTAATTTAATCGGATGACAGTAATTATTTTACAGAAAAGAAACCTGATACAGAGCTTTTAGAAAAATTAAAGGGTGTCTAATCTTACTTCAAAAGTATTTCCCTTTTCAAAGGAGTAGGCATTTATTTTTCCACCATGAAGTTCAACAATCTTCTTTACAATTGCCAAACCTACCCCATGACCGGCTTTGCCTCTTGCGGTTGCGTCTATTCTAAAAAAAGGTTGAAACAAATTTGAAATTTCTTCTTTTGGAATTTGAATTCCTTCACTTGTTATGGAGACAAGTGCTTGATTGTTTTCAAAAGAGAGATTAATAATAGCAGTTTTATTGTTTGAAAACTTATACGCATTATCAATTAAATTTTTAAAAACTATTTTCAAAGCGTCTTCATTTCCATTTATCCAATATTTATCCTCACTTTCTGGCATATGCCCAAACTTGGCAACTACCTTTAAATCCTGATTCCATTTTTTAATATCTTTTACCGAATCCCATATTGTTTCATCGATTCTAATAGCAGACATAGGAAGTGGAGAATTGTCAGAAATAATATTTGCAAGTTGTAAAATAGAATGTGTTAAGTTATTCAGTTTTAAAGTATCATCTCTAAGCGAAACGATTTTTTCATGAAATATAGGGTTATCTCTATACTTCATTTCTAATAATTCTATTTGCGTGAAAATTTTGGTCAAGGGATTTTTTATCTCATGAGAAATATTAGCCACAAACATTTTTTGAGTAAAAACTGAAGTTTCTACTCTATCTAGAAGTTGGTTTATAGTATTTGCCAATTCTCCAATTTCATCTTCAAAATTGGTATAGGCAATTCTTTTGTTTAAATTTTTGGGGAAAATATTATTAAGCTGCCCAATAATTCCAGAAATAGGGGAAAGTGCTTTTTCTGCAAAATACCAACCCATTAGGCCTATAAAAAGAAAAGCTACGATTGCTAATATCATTAATATGTTTTCTAGGTCAGTTAAGGCCTGATTTCCAGTTTTATCTTTTGCACTAACTAGAACCCAATAGTCATTCTCTTTATCTGAAATATGCAATGCAGTCATTTTATAACCCAATAAACTCAAGTAATTTACATTGCTGGAGTAATCGAGTTCATGAATAAAAAACCTATGAAATTCTTCTTTCTTTAAATCTGTAGTAAACAAAAATAGATCTCTTTGTTTTTCATAGATAGAAACCACTTCTTCCGATAGATATTCTTTATCGGTTCCGTCCACAATTTTCATTAAAGCGTTGTTGGTAGTTTGAAGGTCAAAAAACAAGGTGGAAGTGGTGACCGCTCGGTCTTGAAGTCGCTTAAAAAAACGTTTTTCTAAATACAAATCACTGAAAAAATATAAACTAACGGACAGAAACAAAAATAAGATGCCCACTAACAACAAAAATTGTAAAGTGAGTCTTTGTCTTATATTTAATTGGAATTTCAAGTCTTTAAAATTTGAATTACTTTGGACAGATAAACAAAAAATTAAAATATACAAAACCAATTCTCTAGCTATCCGCTATTAATTAACGCTTTTGGTTTACGAAAGCAAAAATCTATATGCAAGATAAATTAAATTCTGGAATTCTTATTGTTTTGCAAATAGCAAAACTCATTCATCTATACATCTATGCTGAGTTCGATAAAGAAAAACTAGGGTAGAGGATTTTGATTGTGGATTACTAACTGCTCTTATTGGTAGTATGAATAATTTTTATCTAAGCTATCTTGGACGCCAAAAAATTAGTAAACAGTACAAAATATCTAATCCGAAAATATAGAAGAATTAATTTTTACAACACTAAAGTAATCGCCGCAAATGTAATAAAAACAATTATTTTTGGAAAATTAAACATAAACCTGAGACTGAAAATAATAAGCTACTTTTCATTTATAAATTTTTAAAAAGAAAGTAAATCAATAGAAACAAAATTATTTTTTAAAATAATAATATAGAGGAACAGGCTCTGGAGTGAGACCATTCTCACTTAAAGTATAAAAACCTTTAGCAGAAAGATCCCAAGCAATAGCCTCTCCCTGATTTTCCCTAATATAAGGCACACCTACATCTCTAAATCGGCTAAGGGTTTGAAAAACAGTTTCAGTAGCTTTTCTTTTCCAATAATATACCGCTATGTAGTTTTTTAATAGAATTTCTGTTCCATCAGCAGAGATACCTCCCGCAGTTATCTGAAAATAGGGAATGTCACCCAAATATTCGGCGGTAATTAATTGATTTAAAGCTTGAGGAAATGCTAATTTAAAAACCTTTACATTAAACTGAATTTTGGTAATTATATACAGATCCTTGGTCTTAGGGTCGAGCAATAAGGCCTCTGAATCGTAACTAATCCCTCCCGGATATTTAAATTTTATGGTTTCGTAATCATTGACTTCTTTTTGAGATGAAGTGGGCTCAGGAAAACGATAGATGGAATACTCCCCATATTTTTCAGGATTATCACCGATATCGCCAATGTAAATATATGTTGTACCATCTAAAGGGCCAGGCCCTATTGCCATATCTTCCCAATCCCTATTTGTCCCAGAAAATGGAATAAATTTTTTATATGTCCCATCTGTTCCTATTAAATGCAAACCAGGCTGATTGCCGCTATCTTCATGCACCCAAATACAATCTTTCTGATTTCTAGAAACCGCCATTCCAGATGCCTCATCAGTTTTACCAGGTTGGATAGTTCTAATAACTGGAATGTCATTAAAAACAGGTAGGATTGGCTCTTCAGTTTTCGGATCAACTGGCTTATTTGAAAACAAAAAGCAAGAATTAAAGCCAAATGATAAAAACAAAAACAAGAATTTTTTCAAAGCTTATACTATTCTGATATAAATTTAAAAACGCAAAAATTGAACCTAAAATTTGCTTCAATTAATAAAAACTCTGCTTTTTCTATTCTTTTACCAATTCTGCCAATAACTCAATCCAGTTTTCAGAATCATTTAGACTTTCAACTAGCTGCCATTTTTCTCCTCCGTATTCTTCAAAAAGTTCACGATATTCCTCCCCAATTTCTATAGTAGTCTCCAAGCAATCTGACACAAATGCTGGGGAAAAAGCTAATATGCTTTTAATTCCACTTTCAACAAGTTCTTTAATTTTATAGTCGCTGTAGGGCTTTATCCATGGGTCTCTGCCTAAGCGCGACTGAAAGCTAGTGGTGTAGGTCCCTTCTTTGAGTCCTAATTCCTTCACAAGTAAGCGAGTAGTTTCAAAGCACTGAGCTCTATAACAATGTTGGTTTTTTGGTGTAATTTGATTACAACAAGTAGAAAACTTACATACATCACCGTGGCAGTCGCCTTTCCTTATTTGTCTTTCTGGCAATCCGTGATAACTAAATAAAAAATGCTCATAATCATGTTCTTGCATGTATTTTTTTGCATTTTGTACAAACCCATCAATAAGCCTTGGATAATGATAAAAATAATTAACAATTCGCAATTCAGGCATTACTTGCCATGCCGAAAGCTCTGAGAAAACTTTTTCAAAAACAGATCCTGTAGAGGCTGAGGCATAATGTGGAAACATGGGTATTACAATCAATTTGTTAATACCAGATACTTTAAATTCTTCTAATTTTGAATGAATTGATGGATTTTGATAACGCATTGCCAATTTAACTATATACCCTTCGCCTAGTTTTTCTTGCAATGCTTTTTCGTTAGATAGCCCATAAATTTTTAGAGGGGATCCATTTTCTGTCCAAAGTTCTTTATATATTTTTGCAGATTTAGGAGCCCTAAAAGGGGCAATTATTAGATTTACTAAAGCCCATCTAGCTGCGTAAGGGAAATCAATAACCCTTCCATCCATTAAAAATTCTCTTAAATACTTCCGAACATCTGCAACACTTGGCGAATCGGGTGTTCCTAAATTTACCAGTAAAACACCTGTCTTAAACTTATCTATCACTTTAAAAATATTGGCTTGTTAAAGTCTGTAAAAATTGTTTCCTCTAGTTTATCAAAAACCATAATATTACTTAACTTTCTAGCACCTCTGTCGCCTGAAAGCATAATTTTTCCATATTTCTGATAATCTTTCCATGGCATAGTAAAACGTGGCTTTTCGTCTGAAAAGTTGGCAAAATGACTCCATTGACTAACCAAGCCAGTTTCATCATCAAAGAAAATATGATATTTATTATTGGGAGTTACTCCAACTTTTTCAAAAGTTAATTCCAAAATCTCAGCAGGTTTACCGTCTTCTGTTTTGGATTTTCCTAAATACTTTGCAGTAACACCCGCGTCAGATAGCTTGAAGGGCATTACCAACCAATACGAGTCGTTTATCCAAATTCTTTTGGCGTCTTCCAAGTATTTTGAAACAGAGTCAGGATTGGTAATTTCTACGCCTTTCCTTAAAACTTTCCCTGTCTTATCATTAATGTTTAGAATCATAACTGTGTTTTCTTTCAAATTGTCGATTCTAACTCTTCCCTTAGTTTTATCCCAGATTAAATTCCTACTACCGAAAAAATTCCAACTAATATACCTCGTTTTATCATACGCCTTTTGGCCACCCATCGCTGTGATTACTTTAGTTTTGATTCTTTCCACATCTGCAGTTTGAGCCATTCCACTAAAAAGAAAAAAGAAACTACTTACAAAAAAAACAAGAATTTTAAGATAACTGCTTTTGGTCATTTTTTTATTGTTTAGAAAGTGTAAAATTTGTTATTGAAAAATAAATATGACTAAAATAAAAAATTTGAAAAAACATTTTAATTAATACCACAAAATAAAATACCTATTTAAAAAGTACGAATTTTTTCTAAATAATCTAAATTTGTGTCCCGAAAATTTAAAAAATATAAAACTATGAAAACTTTATCAAACTCTTTAGAATTAAGCAAATTGAATTTAAGTATAAAAGATTGCTTAAAAATGATCGGCATTAAAGAACTTACAGCAAACGTTTATGAAATTCCAAAAAACCTAAAAAAAATAAATTAGTAAAACAAAAAATTAATACGCTCTTACCAATTTCCCCTCCATAAAATTAATAAAAGCTCGGTTCACCACCTTATTTCCTCCTTTTGTGGGGTAATTTCCAGTAAAATACCAATCTCCTAAGTCAGAAAAACAGGCTTTATTCAAATTTTCCACAGTTTGATAAATTACTGATACCTCTGCTTCTAAATCTGCGGGTTTAATAATTTCAGCAATCTTTTGAGAAATATCATTATCTGTAAAAGGCTCAAACAATCGGCTTACCAAATTTTCATTCGTTAATGTACCGTTTCTGCTCGCCTCCACAGCTTTAACATAAACTTCTTCTTTCAAATATTCTAATCCTCTATCCTTTAATAAAGCTAACATAGCTCTAAATGCAACAAAATCTTTCACTTTGGACATGTCTATACCATAACAATCTGGAAAGCGAATTTGAGGAGCAGAAGAAACAATAACAATTTTTTTTGGCCCTAATTTATCTAAAAGTTTCAATATACTTTTTTCAAGGGTTGTTCCTCTTACAATAGAATCATCTATAACAACTAAGGTGTCAATCTTTTTTCGAACCACTCCATGTGTCATTTCATACACATGAGACACCATCTCACTACGATCTTCATCGTTAGTGATGAAAGTCCTTAATTTCACATCCTTGGAAATCAGCTTTTCAAATCGCGGCTTAAAATCCAAAATTTTATCTATTTCAGATTCAGAAATATTTCCCTTTTTGATTCTTGATTTCCGCCAATTGGATAGATAATCTTCGATTCCTTCCACCATTCCATAAAAAGCAGCTTCAGCTGTATTCGGAATATATGAAAATACCGTGTTTTCTAAATCATAATCTATTTCTTTCATGATTTGAGGTATCAGTAACCTACCTAATGCCTTACGTTCTTGATAAATGGCAGGATCAGAACCTCTCGAAAAATAAATCCGCTCAAAACTACAGGATTTTTTAGGTAATTGTGGCAAAATATTAAACTCCCCAAACTCTCCATGCTTATCAATAATCAAGGCATTTCCTGGTGTTATTTCTTTAATATGGTCATATTTAGCTCCAAAAGCGGATTTTATGGCCACTCTTTCAGAGGCCACTACCACCACCTCGTCGTCATACCAATAATAAGCTGGTCGAATACCTGAGGGATCTCTAACAACAAAAGAAGCACCAAAACCAGTAATTCCTGCCATGGCATATCCGCCATCAAAATCTCTACAAGCACGATGCAAAACACGTTGCAAGTCCATGTTATCTTCAATTATGTCACTCAGTGCGGGATTTTCGTAAATTCCTTTAAATCGCTCGAAAACTCTTTGATTTTCTTCATCTAAGAAATGACCAATTTTTTCTAAAACCGTTATGGTGTCGCCCTGGTCTTTAGGATGTTGCCCTAGTTGTACTAGTTTTTTAAATAGATCATCGGCATTGGTCATATTAAAATTGCCGGCGACTACCAAATTTCTGCTTCGCCAATTACTTTGCCGTAACATGGGATGGCAATTTTCAATTTCGTTTTTTCCGTGGGTGCCATATCTAAGATGGCCTAACCATACCTCTCCAGAAAAAGCAATATTTTTTTGAAGCCAAACAGCGTCCTTCAACTTGTCGGGCTGCTCTTTTTTAACTTCTAAATACTTTTCATTAATTTTTTTAAAGATATCTACCACTGGTCGGTTTTCTACCGATCGATATCTGCTAATGTATCGGCTTCCGGGCGGAACCTCGATTTTTACATTAGCCACTCCCGCACCATCTTGGCCACGGTTGGTTTGTTTTTCCATTAACACATACAATCTATTGATTGCATATAAAGGGGTGCCATATTTCTCGATATAATAATCAAGTGGCTTTCTGAGTCGAATGAGGGCAATGCCACATTCATGTTTGATAGCGTCGCTCATATAAATAAGTAGAACACCAAACGTTTTGTTTTGATACCACAAATTTCAGTAGAATATAATGGAAGTGCAACATTAACAAGGATTATTTCTGAGTAATAAGAAATAAAAATTGATTGGGAAATATTACAACATAAAAGGCAAGAATTATAGTGTTATGAATAGTGGAAAACGATCAAAAAAAAGCGATGAATGTTCATCGCTTTTTTTAAAGATCCAATATTACTATTGTAGATTTATTCTATAAGCTACTCTTCTATAATTTGCAGCAGGTTTTAA
>JANNWE010000546.1:0-3538 GCA_031414675.1 Cytophagaceae bacterium | reverse complement strand
TTCAACAATTTATTAGCATTATCCCCTTCGGTATTTCCTAGTTTAAAAAAGTCAGTACTTTTTTCAAATAAGAGTTTTTATGAATTGGAAGATAATAAATGGTTTTATTTTCTCATTTTGGGATTATCAATTTTAATTGTTATTGTATTGTTGAAAATACTGAAAAAATTATGGATTAAGCCAAAAGAAGACTCCTTTTTCTTTATATATAATTGAACATAAGAGGTCAAAATTCCTTGTAAATAGTTATAAAGGCATTATGAATTTAAAATAAATTACACTAATACCACAAAATCGAAAACATAATATTCGTTTGTTTAATTGAATTTTACTTTTCAATTTTGATTTGAAAAGTTATTCTATTTCAAATAATGAGAAGATCAAAAACTACTAATAAACTGAAAATCAATGCCATTTCTGGAACATACGTGGTTTTATTAGGTTTTAATTTGCCAGAAAACCTTTGTGATGGGCTTTTAGGATTTTCGATTCATCGACAAGACCATACTGAAAACGAAGCCTATTATCTTTCAGCTATGAAGGCATTTAAAGAAACAGATCCAGGTTTCCCTGCAGGGTCTTTGTATACCACAAAAGACCACCCCATACAAAGTTTCCAATGGGCAGATTATTCGGCAAAGCCTGGATATAGATATACCTACACCGTAAGTGCTTTAAAAGGAAGTCCACTTAATTTAATTCCCTTTTCAAAAACAAAAATCGATATCACCACTGAATCGCCAGAATCAGGATCTCATGATGTATATTTTAACAGAGGCACTGCCGCTTCACAAGAATATGTACGAAGATTTGGTGACCGAAGCCCGGATGATGTGGAAAACAATAAGGCTTTTGAATGGCTATCAAGAGGAATTTATGAAGCATTGGAAAGTTATATTAGCAGCTGTGAAGCAGGAAAACATGCGTTGAAGATAGCAGCATATGAGTTTAACTATTTGCCGTTTTTGCAATTACTCAAAAAAACAATAGATCGGGGAGTAAATATTCAAATAGTTTATGATGCTAGAAAAGAATCTCCCGCCAAAGAAAATGATTTACAAGTCGCTGCAGCCGGAATTGGTTTAAATTGTAAGAGACGAACAGAAGGAGCTTCCTATATTTCACACAATAAATTTATTCTAAAACTAGAAAATGGAAATCCAATATCGGTATGGACAGGTGGTATGAATTTTTCTGATGGAGGAATTTTTGGACACTCTAATGTTGCTCATGTAATTGAAGACGGCTCCGTTGCTCAAAAATTTCTAGTCTATTGGCAAGATCTATTTGCAGATTTTAAAACGCCAGACTTAAGAAAGGATGTAGAGGTCATAAGTCCTTTGCCAATTTTACCAATTAAACAAGTTGCTTCGTGTGTCTTTAGCCCAAGAAAATCGTTAGATGCACTTTCATTATACAAAAGCCTAGCACTGTCAACAAAAGAAGGATTGTTTATGACTTTTGCCTTTGGAATAAATTCGATATTCAAAGATGTTTATAACAAAAGTAATGCTCCGCTTCGGTACGCACTTTTAGAAAAAACAACACGCCCAATGAAATCTGGCCCAGAAAAAGATGCAGAAGTAGCTGATATACAAAAACTTAGAAATAAAATGGAAAACATTTTTGCAATAGGAGATTTTATAAAAACGAATGCATTCGATGGATGGCTTAAAGAAAAACTTTCAGGACTAAACAGTGCTGTAAATTTTGTTCACAACAAATTTATGATCATTGACCCACTTTCTAATAGCCCAATTGTAATAACAGGTTCAGCAAACTTTAGTGATGCCTCAACACTTAATAATGATGAAAATATGGTAATCATAAAAGGAAATAAACGAGTGGCCGATATTTACTTAGGAGAATACATGCGTTTGTTTAGTCACCATTCTTTTAGAGAGTCTTTAAAGTGGAGAAAACCAGGAGAACAGCCCAAGCCACTCCGAACAGATGACTGGTGGAAAGATAATTTTGGTGCAACCTCAAGATCGCAAAGAAGAAAGTTCTTTGCTAAAGTGAAAGATTAAAAAACCCAATCTAACATCAAATAAAACAAAGAAGGGCATAATAGACAACCCAAGCCTGTATAAAAAGTAGCAGTAACGGCACCATAAGGCACTAATGCTGGATCAGTTGCTGCCAATCCAGCAGAAACGCCACTATTGGTGCCCATTAATCCTCCAAAAGCCATGGCAGCAGCTGGATTAGTTAAACCCACTTTTTTGGCCAATAATGGTGTAAGAATTGTTACTAAAATGGCTTTTAAAACTCCTATTGCAATACTGAGTGCAATAACGTCAGAGTTTGCACCCAAAGCGGCACCAGTTACTGGCCCTACAATATAGGTACAAGCACCTGCACCAATAGTACATAAACTTATGGCATCTCTATACCCCCATATCCACGCTAAAGCTACTCCCAAAACAAAAAACAAAATAATTCCATAGATCAAAGAGATAAATCCCAAAACTCCCGCTTTTTTCATAATTGCAAAGCTCGCCCCCATTGCGGTAGCAACAATAGTGAAATCCCGAAACATGGAGCCCCCAAAAGTTCCTACACCCTTTAAAAATGGCAGATCGGCAATCCCTTTTTCACCCCCAGTAAGTACTCCACCAAAATAGGCTAAAATCAAGCCCGCTAAGATTGCTATTGCTGAACCTGGCAAATACCCTTTCAAAACTTTTTCAGAAAACAACTGAGACAGTAAAGTCACCATACCCACAACCAAGAATCCAACTATTAGTCCATTGTTATTAATAAAATTTTCAATAAGTTCCATTCTTTTATTTTGAAGTAAGTTTTATCAAATAAGGTAAAGAAATAAAGGCAGCAATCACTGGTAACGAGCCTACAATTATTGCTAAAAATCCACTTGAAACAGCCACTTTAACGTTTTGAGAAGCAGACATCGCAATGATAACTGGAATATACATTTTGTTCCAAAAATCCACGCCTTTTTCAAATTCTATATCAAGCATTCCTTTTTTCTGAAGCCATTCTTTGCAAATTAATAAAATAATCATAGCGAATCCTACCCCACCCACATTGGCTTTTACCCCCAAAAATGCACCCAGGTATTCACCACATAGTTGCCCAGTAAGGTACGAAAATGCTAAAATAGCTACGCCATAAATTATCATATAGTACTTTCTTTAAATAGTTTTTTTACCTCATTTTTAGTTACTTTTCCCATAGCATTTCTAGGCAATTCATTCACAATCAAATAGTTTCTAGGTGTCTTATAAGATGCCATCATTCCCCTTATCCATTCGTTGAGTTGTTTCAAGTCTAATTTTGAATTTTTAGGAACTATGGCGGCCACCACCAATTCACCCCATTCTTCATTTGGAATACCTACCACAGCGGCATCATATATTATAGGATGGATTCGTAAAACTTCTTCTATTTCTAAAGCCGAAATTTTATATCCACCCGATTTGATAATGTCTACCGAATCTCTCCCTAAAATTTTGTAATATCCACTTTCCAACACCGCGATATCACCTGTTTTAAACCAACCATCTTCCGTAAA
>JANNWE010000545.1:0-1558 GCA_031414675.1 Cytophagaceae bacterium | reverse complement strand
GGTCCACTCGGTCTGGCAACTTCTATTTATAGTTTCCGTCTACCTCATCACCATTTTGTTTACTAAAAATGTAGTAAAAAGATACTGGATTGGGACTGCTCTTCTACTATTACAATTGGTAATCAGTATTTTAACATTTATAATGGTAAGTGAACCGATTTCAAAAAATGGTACAGTTCTAACAAGTTTCTCAAATCTTAGACCATCATTTTTCCAAACTATTCTATTTTATCTTGAAAGAAATGTTAAACTCATTTCAGTTCTTTGGTCAATTGGGGCCGGCCTATTATTTTTAAAACTTGTATTTGGCTATTTTTCTGTATATAAATTAAAAAATAGCAAAATTAATATCCCTCAAGCTAAACTTGATGAAATTTTAAGATCCCTTGTTCTGAAAATGAAAATTACGCAAGCTATTGGCATAAAAATGAATGCTCAAATTCTAGTTCCAATGATAATGGGAACTTTAAAGCCCCTAATTTTAATTCCAGTTTCACTAATCTCAAGACTTAGCTCCGAACAATTAGAAGTCATTATTGCCCACGAATTAGCTCATTTGAAAAGAAATGATTTTTTAATAAATATCTTACAAAGTATCGTAGATATTGTATTTTTTTATCATCCTGCTATGTGGTGGTTTTCGGCACAAATTCGAAAGGAAAGAGAAAACTGTTGTGATGACATGGCAATAAAAGTAACCGGAAATAAAATTTTACTCGCAAAAACTTTAATCCAAATCCAAGAGGGCCTAGCCATTTCACCAAGATTAGCATTGGCTTTTGGTAAAAAGACCTTTTCATTAAAAGATAGAATACTTCGAATAGTAGGGGTTTCAAACCGACAAAACCCTTTAAAAGAAAGCATTTGGGTAGCTATGGGTTTACTAATTACATTTTTGGCAATAGCAAAATCTAATAACCCAAGTAAAAAATCTTATGAAAAAAATCAGCTTATTTTGGCAGATACACTAAGAGCAAAGAAAGATACATTAATAATTGAAAAAGAAAGTATCAAAAGAACAGTAAAAACAAACTTTGATAATAATGAACTCAATTTTCATATTAATCAAGGAAAAGATAAGTTCTCCATTCAAGATAAAGAAATAATTTTTAATGGAAAATCAGTACCTCTTAGTGAGGAAGAAAAACAAAAAGTTGGCTTTCACATAGAAGAGATTAAAAAGAAGAACCGCGAAATAGAAATTCAAGCTGCAGGAATAGAAAAAGAATCATTAAAAATGCAAGAGTTTACTGATAAAATTCAAATGCAGAATGCTCCTATGCAAGAAGTTTCAATAAAAATGGGGAGCATTGGTCAATTGATGGGTCAGATTTCATCAAAATACGCTAATCTGATGAAAAACCGAGAACTTTCAAAAGCCGAACTGGAAAAATTAGAAGAAAAAATGGAAATAGAATTGGCGGTCCAAGAAAAAAAGTTGAATATTCTCGAAAAAGAAATGGAGGTATTGTCTGAAAAAATGGAATTAAATGAACCAGCAATGCAAAAAATAGAAATTGAACTGGAAACTTTATCGGAACCCTTAGAGGCATTATCA
>JANNWE010000544.1:0-10580 GCA_031414675.1 Cytophagaceae bacterium | reverse complement strand
CTACGGGTTCGGATTTACCAAAGAGTAAAAGTATTGCTTGATACACTGCCTCATGCTTATCTGATATAAAGCTATCTGGCTTTAAAATATCAATTACAGAAGTAAGCGAGTCTTTTTCTTTAATGATCCCTCCTAAAACGGCGGCTTCAAGTTCTATAATATGTGAAGCTTGTTGAAAATCATAGATTTGATCATTATTTCTTTTCGGTTTATCAGGTCCACGTCTTCTTTGTTGTTTCATTTAATTTAAAGGTTTAGATTTTTATTGAATCGCATCCTTTTTTTCTAAAAATACACCCACTTCTTCCTTTTTTGCTGGACCTAAAGTGTTTACACCGATTGGAAAAGCTTTATTTTTTTTATTGGAAAGAAAAGAATTAAAATTTCTTGATATGATAAGATTTCCTCCAGATACAACCACATTGCCTGTAGATGTAAAAGTATAAAAATTTGTTGGAACGCTTCTCGAAAATAATTTAAGTCTATATTCTCCATCTTGAGATAGCATATACTCTAATTCGCCTCCAACAGATAATTGGCCTGGATTTCCAACATTAATACTATTTTCTATAGCATTAATAAAAGAGCTTTTGCCACTAAGCTTCACTCGGTTATTTAAAAACCTATAGCTAAAGTTGAGCTGCATGTTGTTAAGAATGTTTTCTCTAAAGTCACCAAACTGCACGCCAAGTTCTAAGTTCGGGTTGAGTTTATTGGCCAAATTGCCTATTTGATTCGAAAGTAAGTTACTAACATTATCAATCAAAAATTGTTGAGCTAAGGCGTCGGTAAAATTGTCAGGAAAAACCTCATTAAATACCAATATACTAGAAACGTTTCTACTTAAAAGCTGCTCATCGTTTCTAAGTTTTTGTTCAAATCCTAAAAGAAAGGGCTGAGAAGCTAGCGGTATTTGTTTTAAATCAAAATTAACATTATATAGAATGGTTGGGGTCATTAATCTATCTTTTAACGATACCATTACGTTCACTGGATATCTAGCAGTCGCATCTGCTGCTAATTGAGTTAGTTTAAAGATTGGAATATTAGTAATATAAGAAGCTTTCATATCTAAAGTAGCTTCATAAGGATCGCCAGACCAATTTATTCTGCTTCCATCCACAATATTAAATTTCCGAAGGGAAGCTAAATTTTGGAAACTAAAATTGTATTTTCCACTAGTTACTACATAAGGGCCATTTATGGTAAAATCTCCTCTAGTATCATAAAAAATACTGAGTTTGCCATTTCCAAAAACATCCAAAACATCGTTATTAAGCCTATCGAAAATAATTTCACATTCTGCATCGGGGGTGAATGTGAGATTAAATGCCAATTTTACCCCACTAGTTTTTATTCTTTTTGTCTTATCTGACAATACCATTTTGCTAGAATCTATTCTTATTTCTTTACCTATAAATGGTATGCCTTCTTGTTTTATGTCTATGCTTTTTTCACCATCCAATGGAATTGTTATTTTTGTGCCTTTTTTACTAGTTAAATTTGCCGTTACATTTAAATTACTAAAGTCGCCTGTCAAATGCAAATCACCGTTAACAATAGCTTGTCCATAGAAACTTTGGTTGTCAGAATTTTTTGTATTCATTATTTTGAACCCCTCTTTGCCTCTGATATAAGCATGAATTCCCACCATAAATTTGCCTGAACCTCCGTTAAATATACCACCTTGAATCTCAGCCACATTTCCGCCAGTAGGTGCATCTCTTACAGTAATTCCTTTGGAAGATGCAACAAATCCTTCTTCATTTAAAACAATCTTATCATCAAAATACAATGTGGTTCCAGAAGAAATTATTTTCATAGTTCCTCTTTTTAATTCTACTTCCCCTTTAAAAATAGGGTCTATTGGAGTCCCACTTATGTTCACTTCACCCTCTGCAAGTCCAGATAAATTAGAAAAAGTGCCTTCTAACATACCTTCAAACATCTGTAAGTTTAGGTTTCTTACTTTTGCTTTTAGAGAAAGCGGGTTGGCTTTGTTTTCAGGGTCATAGAATCCGCTTACTCTAAAAATTTCTTGGTTTATTCTATAAACATTACCATTAATATTTAGCTTATTGGTTTCATTGTTCCATATTGCCTCAGAAGCAATAGTTCCAATTAAACTATTTTTGTAAACCAGTTCATCAATATATAAATTACTTGTGAAAAAAGGATTTTTAAAATAATCTCTTAATCTTAATTCACCGTTTGCAATTCCTTTAACTTCAACATTGGTAAAAGGTTTTAATGTGAGTAGGTCAAAGTCTTGAACAGTTAGCAAAGACTCTTGCTTTGAATTATTAGATACAATACCATTTAAGCTTACACTTTGATTGTTGTTTGAAAGTTTAAGGTTTGTAAAACGAAGTTCATCATTAATCACGCTTATTAGATTATTATCAGAGAAAACCCATTTTTTATCAATTAAATTTAAAACACTATTTTTTGGATTAAATTTAATTTCATATCCATCTATAAGAAAATTCATTTTTCCAAAAACTGATCCATAGCTTTTTGTGCTTTTTTGCAAAATGCTCGCATCAAAATCTATTGTATTGTATTGTCCCCAATAGGCATTTATCTGCAGTTTTTGAGTTTGTAGTTCATTAGCTATTTTTTGATTTTCAGATTGAATAATAAGAGAAGTTAAAACTTCCTGTGCAAAAGCAGTTTTAGAAGAATTGAAATCAAATGTATTGTTGTAAAATTCATTGCCATTATAAGCCACAGTGTCTAATTCACCTTCCATTGAAAGCTGAGTGGTAGTTTTAGCAGCAAATTCACCTCCAATATTTGATCCTGGGGAGATGTACAATTTAGGTTCAAAAAATGCAAAAAATGGAATAGAGTTTTTAAAATATACTTTATATTTTGCTTCGTAAGGGCTAATATATTTTTTAAGTTTTTTGGTTCTGTAATAAATTGCTCGTTCTTGGGAATTTTCTTTGAAATATAAAGTATATTCTTTTGCCAAAGTATTTACATCACTTATAAGTTGGCTAGGTACAAATGAGCCATTAATGTAAATATTTAAGAATTCAGAAATGACTGAAAATCTTCTTTGTTTTTGAAATATACTTGAATTGAAAAATAAAGAATCAATGGCCAAACTTTGCGTGCTGTCTTTTATTATTGTATTTAAAAATTGGGCCCTACCAATCCAGTCGTCTAATTTATTGCCAATAAAATCAAAATTAATTTCAGATTTAATATTCATTTTTTGTTCTGTAAGCCCTAATTTTTGTAAATCAGCCTCTAAAAGATTCCCTTTTAATTTGAAGCTATTTAATTCTTTGTTGAAATCTACTTTTCCTGTTACTTCGGCTTCTAAGTTGGGGTCTTTTATTTTTAGGAATCCGTCAAAAATTGATTGGCCTAATTTACCATCCACCACAATATTTTTATAATCATATCCTTTAAAGCCAATGCTTGAAATTCTCCCATCAAGTTCTAAAGTAGCATCTGAAATTTTTAAACCATTTCCTTTTATTTTTCCATCAAATGAAATTTTCTGAAAAGATTTGGGTTCATTTACTAATTTTTCTAAATCTAAATTACTGATAACAAGATCGCCAAAATAGGTAGAATTTACAGATTCGGGTGCTATTTTTACATTAATTAAGCCTTTGAGTTTCCCTAATCCTTTAGCGTTTAAGTCTGTTTTTGCTATAAAATCTGTATAAATTCCATCAAAAGTTCCAGAAAAATCCAGCTTTTCGATTTTAGATATATAATTTTGATAGTTAATATTTTGACTATATTGTTTTACATCTTTTTCTTCTAAAACTGAAGGCAAAAGGGTAAGCGTAGTTTTTGTTTTTTTAAGATTTGGAAACCCTTTAAAATTTACTGTTCCTTTTAAATTACTTCCTGAGCCGAATCTAAGGTCAAAGTTTTTAAAATTAAGATCTACATATTTGCCTTCCATATTTGCTGTCAGGCTATATCTTTCTTTAAAAGTATACATATTATTAGAGAATCGACCTAGATCTTGAGCATCGAAAATACTATTTTTGAGATTGGCTTTCATTACAACTTTATTAAAAAAATCGTTAAACGCGGACGGCCTTTCATAATAAAAATGCAAAGAATTACCTAAATAAGAATTGTTGATATATGCTCCTAAATTATCTAAAAGCATTGCAGTATTACAGTACAAAAAGTCTGTTTTTATATTTTTAATTTCTAGTTTACTTCTATTGTCTATGCCATTTACAGTAGTGGCTTTAAAAGAAACCGTGTCACCTAATATAAAAACGTTTTCTAGATTGGCATTTATTTTATCAAATCTGAAATTGTAATAATCAAATTGATCCTCAGGCATTCTTTTCTTTCTTCCATCATTTAGAGTCACAAACCCATTTTTAATATAGGCGTTATCTATTGTAAATGCTTTATTATGTTTAGAAATTTTCTTTTTAGTTGAATCGTAATTCATTTTATTGATAGCAGAAATCCAATCGTCAATATTCAATCTTCCATTTTTTTCTTTGGTGAGTTTCACTTCTGGGTTTTTCAAAAGTACATAATCAAGATTGTTGTCAAATCGAATTATTTTTTTTGGGTCAAAAGTGAAATTTGTTTTACAGTTTACGTATAGCTCTCGAATGTAAATCATGTCTCGACCTTTTAAATCTTTGATATTAATATCTTCAAATGTAATTTCATCTAACCATGAAATTCGGGCTTGACCTACAGTTATGTTGCCGCCAAGTTTTTCGCTTAGCCAATCTGTAGCTTTTTGAGTAATGGTGGTTTGGATTTCAGGCAGTTGTAAAGCATAATAAGCAACCACTGTAAAACATATTATAATGATTAACAGGGTGCTTAAAGTTTTAAGCAATATATTGATTATTCTATTCAAATCTGTTGCTATTTTTGCAAGGTTTTTGTTTTTTTTGTGAAATATATAAATTACATATTTACGTTATTTAATATCATATTTTAAAACCTGTACTCTATTTTTTTGTATTTAAATTAGAGATTTTTAAAAACAAAAAGTATGCAAAAATTCGTAAAAATATTGAAATATACTAATTAAATGGCCAATAAATCCGAAAACATAATCATTTTGGCTATTGAATCTTCTTGCGATGAAACGTCTGCATCTGTCATTCAAAACGGAAAAATATTGTCAAATAGTGTGGCAACTCAGCTTATTCATGAGCAGCACGGCGGTGTTGTGCCGGAATTGGCTTCGAGAGTGCATCAACAAAATATAGTAATAGTTGTGCAGGATGCTCTGAAAGTAGCAAATATAGATAAATTTGAACTTTCTGCGATAGGATTTACGAGAGGTCCTGGGCTTTTGGGCTCTTTATTAGTTGGCACTTCCTTTGCCAAAGCTATGGCTTTGGGTTTGCAAATTCCTTTAATCGAGGTTAATCATATGCAAGCACACGTTCTCGCTCATTTTATAGTACAACCTTCCCCAAAATTCCCATTTTTGTGCTTAACTGTAAGTGGTGGGCATACCCAAATTGTTTTGGTGAAAGCACCATTAGAAATGGAAGTTATTGGAGAAACTGCTGATGATGCCGTAGGAGAAGCATTCGATAAAGCGGCAAAAATGCTTGGTTTGGGCTATCCAGGTGGCCCTAAAATAGATATACATGCTCAAAAAGGGAATCCAAAAGCATTTATTTTTCCTATTTCTGAAATGGGCGCCTATTCGTTTTCTTTTAGTGGAATAAAAACTGCTCTTCTATATTTTATTCAAAAGCATTCTCCCGAATTTATTCAGGAAAATCTAGATGATATATGTGCTTCCTACCAATATACTTTAATAAAAACTTTATTACAGAAAATTAAGAAAGCTTCTAAAGATTACAATATAAACCAAATAGCAATTGCTGGAGGAGTTTCAGCAAATAAAGGTCTAAGGACAGCAATAAATCAAATGGCTGAAAAGGAAAAATGGGAAGTATATATTCCTGATTTCCAGTATTGTACAGACAACGCAGCAATGATAGCCATGGCAGCTCATTTTAAATTTTTAACAGGGCAATTTACTGACCAGAAAGTAAGTCCAATGCCCCGTTTTGCTATTTAAAAAGATTTGTACCTTATTATTTTTACTAGATTCAACAATAAAACAACATGTTTTGCATTTAAAATATTATTTTTGGGCTTAAAAATCTTAAACCAATACTATGAAACTACCTTTTGTAGGAAATTTAGCAACAGGAAAATTTAAAGGAATAATAAAGTTCACATATTATTTATTTTTTTGGGGTTTCACTGGTTTTTTGGTTTTTATAATTGCATTAAATCTTAATCTTTTTTGGTTGTTTGGCAAAATGCCCAGTGTGGATGATTTGGATAATCCTAAAAGTGAAATAGCTTCTGAAATAATATCTACGGATGGAAAAGTTATAGGTAAATTTTTCTTTGAAAATCGAAGTCCCGTCACATATGAGGAAATTTCAACCAATTTTATTGATGCTTTAATTGCAACTGAGGATTTACGCTTCACCAAACATTCTGGAATAGATGCTAGAAGTACCCTGCGTGTAATTGGAGGTGTATTAACTTTAAACCCAAAGGGCGGAGGGAGCACCATAACCCAACAATTATCAAAAAACTTATTTAAACTTAGGAGAGATGAAGGTTTTGAAGGAATTTTATATCATGTGCCCTTATTAAGAACTCTAATTATTAAAGGAAAAGAGTGGACAACATCCATCAAATTGGAAAGGAGATATACTAAACGAGAGATTTTAGTTATGTATTTAAACACTATTGAATTTAGTAGTGGGGCCTATGGAATTAAGTCTGCTGCAAAAATTTATTTTAAGAAAGCCCCTGATAATTTGAATGATGAAGAAGCTGCATTATTAGTAGGAATGATTCAGAATCCGTCCAGGTTCAATCCAAAGTTTTTTCCAAAAAACGCTAAAGAAAGACGGGATGTTGTTTTAAATCAAATGGTTAAATTTAACAAAATTTCACCTGAAAAGGGAGAATTGTTGAAGGGTAAAGAAATTGTATTGAACTACTCACCAGAAAGTCATAATAGTGGTATGGCTGCTTATTTTAGAGAGCATATAAAAGGATTAGTGAAAGATGAAATTAAGAAAATAGGATTCGAAGAATCAGATTTATACACCAAAGGTTTTAAGATTTATGTTACAATCGATTCCCGAATGCAATCCTATGCAGAAGATGCGGTAATTACGCATATGAAAGATCAGCAGAGAAAATTCAATTTGCATTGGAAAGGTAAAAATCCATGGGTGCAGCGTAAAAGCGAATTTTCTAATGAATATGTTGAGATACCAAATTTTATTGAAAATGCTGCCAAGAGAACCGGATATTATCAAGCCTTAAAAAGGGAATTGGGTGATAATAATGAAAAGATAATGGCAAAAATGAAAGAGAAGGTTCCTATGAGAGTTTTTACTTGGCAAGGGGATAGAGATACTTTAATGTCTCATTTAGACTCTTTGAAACATTATAAAAGATTTTTAAACATTGGGATGATGGCACTTGATCCTCGCAATGGAAATATTAGAGCCTGGGTTGGAGGAATAAATTTTAAACATTTTAAATTTGACAACGTTTTTCAAAGTCGTAGGCAGCCAGGTTCAACTTTTAAGCCCTTTGTTTATGCTACTGCTATTGATAATGGTTTTTCAACATGTGAAACCGTAATTGATGAACCAGTTTCTTTTGGCCCAGAAGATGGAGTTTATGGAAGTATTTATACCCCAAAAAATTCAGATGGGATATACACTTATGCTCCACTAACCTTAAGACAAGCTTTAGGAAAATCTATTAATTCTGTTTCTGCCAGACTAATTAAAGAATTTAAACCTGCTAAAGTTATAGAATTCGCCCATATGATGGGAATAAAAGGTAAACTTGACAATAGCCCTTCTCTATGTTTAGGTGTGAGTGATGTAACGCTTTATGATATGCTGTCTGCTTATGCCGTTTTTGCAAATCAAGGTAAATACACGGAGCCCATGTGTTTAATTCGAATAGAAGATAAAAATGGAGAAGTTTTGAAGGAATATTTGCCAGATCAGAAAGAGGTTTTGAGTAAAGAAACTGCTTATAAAATGATTCATCTAATGAGAGGAGCTACTTCAGCAGGAGGCACAGCTATGGGTTTAAGCAGATATGGAGTTTTGGATGGCAACGAAGTTGCTGCAAAAACTGGTACAACCTCCAATTTTTCTGATGGTTGGTTTATGGGAATGACGCAAGATTTAATAGCGGGAGTATGGGTAGGAGGGGAAGATAGGGCAGTCCATTTTAGAAATATTGAATTAGGCCAAGGAGCAAGGGTAGCTATGCCAGCTTGGGGTATGTTTATGCAAAAAGTATATGCTGATACTAAAATGGAATATAAGAAAACCAAATTTTTTATCCCTCCGGGCATTCGAATAAACGGAGATTGTATTTTAAGTCCAAATGAAGGCTTTCCAACTCAAAATCCTTCGGACGGACTGATCCAGCCAGCTTTAAAGCCGGCGGATGATGATGAATTATTATAAGATTCAGCGATTTGCCCAATCAAATTTTTTTAATTGATACCAATGTTTGAGGCTTTATTTAAAATTTCGCCATCTAGAATTTGAGATTGAATTATACTGTCTTTCATCCAATAAACAATGATCCGTTTATCTAATATTAAATAATATTCCCCTCACTTTTTAAAATTCATGTTTAATCCTTTTGGTGTTTAATAATTCAATAATGATGAGGATAATATCTGCGGTACTATTTTTTGTTTTGCTGGCATGTCAGCCCAAGGAATTTGAATATAAAGTCCTTCAAGGCAATGCTCAAGGAACAACCTATAGTATTACCTACGGGCCTTTTTTCAAACAAGATATTTCAAAACAAATTGATAGTTTATTTAAAGTTATCGATAAAAGTATGTCTTTATGGGACTCTACCTCCCTCATTTCAAAAGTAAATAATAATGAATATTATGAATCTATTGATAGCCATTTCTTAAAAGTATTTGAAGCTTCAAAAATAGTTAATCAAAAATCAAATGGGTACTTTGATGTAAGCATTGGCCCTTTAGTTAAGGCGTGGGGTTTTAGCGGTAGAAAAGGGCTACCAATTCCCAACGACAAGCAGGTAGATAGCCTAAAGAAACTTATTGGTTCCGGAAAAATAAAACGCATTCAATTGAAAATCGTAAAAGTTGACAAAAGAAACCAATTAGATTTTAATGCAATAGCCCAAGGGTATACGGTGGATGTGATTTCCGATTTTTTAAAAGAAAAAGGGTGTAATGATTATTTGGTGGAAATAGGAGGGGAGGTAAGAGCAAAAGGGAAAAACAAGGAAGGTAAAATCTGGCGAGTAGGAATAGAAAAGCCCCAAGAAGAAAGAGCACTTGAAGTTATAGTAAAATTGGAAGACAGGGCTTTAGCCACTTCTGGAAGCTATAGAAAGTTTTTTGAAAAAGACGGGAAAAAGTTTTCACACGCTATCGACCCAATGACTGGCTACCCCGTCACACATAATTTATTGAGCATTTCTGTTTTAGCCAAAGACTGTATGTCTGCGGATGCTTATGCCACTTCTTTTTTAGTGATGGGGCTTGAAAAAGCAAAGATTTTGGCTGAAAAAGAGGGGTTAGATTTTTTTGCTATATTTGAAGAAAAGGGTAAAATAAAGACCTTTGCAACCTTCGGCTTTTCAAAATCGATTGTAAAATGATATGAAATTTTTCTTGATGAAAACAGAAAAAAGAGACTTCTCAAAAAAAACTCAATTTTTTACTTTGTCTTAGTTTTTTTGTGCTATATTCTTTAATAAAACAAGATTATACATCACATATAGTTACGCATCTTTTTAAAGAAGCCAACATGCCTTCTTTGTCTTTTGCGGTAGGAATAAACTCTTGTCCCAGAAAACCTTTGTAGCCGGAATCTATAATAGCTTTAACAATAGCCGGATAATAAATTTCTTGAGTTTCATCTATTTCTTTTCTACCAGGCATGCCTCCTGTATGGTAGTGGCTAATATATTTACCATATTTTCTCACATTTCTAATGTGGTCACCATGCATGCTTTGCATGTGGAAAATGTCATACAACATTTTAAAATATTCTGAGTTTACCATTTCACATAAGGCGGCCCCCCATTCCATGGTATCGCACATATAGTCGGGATGGCTATCTCTTGAGCTAAGTAACTCCATGCTAAGCAAAACGTTATATTTTTTACATATCGGAATCAGTCTTCTTATTATGGTGGCACAATTCATCATTCCCACCATGTCGCTCATGCCGTTTCTATTACCAGAAAAGCAAATTAAATTAGTGATTCCGTTTTCCGCAGCTTGAGGAATTAGTTTTTCATACAAAGAAAATAACTCTTCGTGATTTTTTGGATTGTTAAAAAAATTATTTAATCCAGTTCCTTTTGGCCATTCACCCCACCCAATTCCAGCAGTTAAGCCATATTTCTTTAAAATTGGCCATTCATTTGGGCCCGTAAGTTCAATAGAGGCCATTCCAATGTCTTTAACGCCTTGGCATAGCTCCTCAAACGGAATGGAACTGTAGCACCATCTGCAAACAGAATGCTTAATATTGTTTTTTAATGGA
>JANNWE010000543.1:0-2494 GCA_031414675.1 Cytophagaceae bacterium | reverse complement strand
CCCATAAACGAAGCCAATCAAGATTTTTGGATGCCAGAAGACACAAGTCCATATATTAGCAAAAAGCCTTTCGATTGGTACAGAGGGGCTGGGGTAGGCGGAAAATCACTACTTTGGGGAAGAATGGTTTTTAGATGGGGAGACTTTGATTTTGAAGCCAACGCACGGGAGGGGATAGCAATAGACTGGCCTATACGCTATAAAGATATTGAACCCTGGTATACCTATGTAGAAAAATTTGTGGGAATAAGCGGCACATCCGAAAACATTCCTCACATGCCAGACAGCGTGTTTCAGCCAGGCATGGAAATGAATTGTGTGGAAAAACAATTTAAAGAAACCATTCAAGCTAAATATGGCAAAGACCGAATAGTAACCATCGGGCGAGTAGCTCATATTACCCAGCCCACCGCTGAGCAAACCGCCTTAGGAAGAGCTTCCTGCCAATACCGAAATGCCTGTTCTTCAGGTTGCCCCTATGGAGCATATTTTAGTAGCCAATCGGCCACCTTACCAGCAGCCACAAAAACAGGAAACCTTACCTTACGGCCTCTTTCGGTAGTTTCGAAGGTGCTATATAATGAAAAAACACGAAAAGCCGACGGGGTGGAAGTAATAGACACAGAAACTAAAGAAGCCATACAATTTTATGCTAAAATTATTTTCTTAAACGCCTCCACAGCAGCTACTACCCAAATTATGCTCCATTCGAAATCTGTACGGTTTCCTAATGGACTAGGCAACGACAGTCTACAACTAGGGAAAAACCTGATGGATCATCATTCGCGTGCAGGAGCAAATGCCACAGTAGAGGGTTTTAAAGAAAATTATTACTTTGGAAGGAGGGCAAACGGCATTTTTATGCCGCGATTTAGAAATATTGGCAACGACAAAAGAGATTACATCCGCGGTTTTGATATGCAAGGCGGTGCAGGAAGAGGCGGTTGGGCTAAGACATTACCCGGCGACTTGATTGGTTCCGAATTAAAAGAAATGGCCACTTTGCCAGGAGATTGGTCCATGAACCTTTCTTCTTTCGGCGAATGTTTGCCTTATGAAGACAACCGCATGTATCTAGACGAAACGGATAAAGACAAGTTTGGTATTCCAAAAATAGTTTTTGATGCCGAAATAAAAGAAAATGAACACAAAATGAGAATTGACATGGCCAACGACGCTGCAGAGATGCTTGAATTGGCAGGCTATAAAAATGTAAAATCCTTTAATAAGAAAGATTTTCATTTGGGTCTATCAAAACATGAAATGGGTACTGCAAGAATGGGAAAAGTCCAAAAGACCTCTGTGCTTAATTCGAACAACCAAGTGTGGGGATGCGAAAACGTATTTGTCACCGACGGTGCATGCATGACCTCTTCGAATTGTGTAAATCCATCTCTTACTTATATGGCTCTTACTGCTCGAGCCTGCGATTTTGCTTTGAAAGAACTCAAACGTTTAAATTTATAATTGCTTAAAAATCTTATCGTAGGCCGCTTCATCAAAACCTAAGGCGATAATTTTCTGGTCTTCTACGATGGGGCGTTTTATTACAGATGGCTTGGCCATCATCACATCTCTTGCCGAAATTGGTGTTTCTAATGCATCTTTTTCCGATTGGTCTAATGCTTTATAGGTAGTTCCTTTTTTATTTACAAGTTTGTCTAAAGGCACCTGTTGCATCCATTCTTCTAATTTATCTCTCGAAATGCCACTTTTCTTATAATTATGAAATGTATATTCTTCGCCTTTGGCATTTAAAAAATCCAAGGCTTTCTTTACTGTATTACAATTGGGAATTCCGTAAACTGTTAGCATGTTTTATTTATTATGCTGTAGGCCAATGGCTTCAAGCTATTTTTATCATTTGTCTTTATTGATTTTCGAGTTCCAATCCCCAATTTAACCACAAATTTACTTTTTTAAATTCAATTACGCTTCTATAAATCTGTTTTTTGAATTTTTACCACAAAGGACACAAGGAAAAGCCACAAAGTTCACTTGGCTTTGTGTTGAAAAAACGGAAAAGATCATTCTTAGAATTTGATATTCGCCCAGCTTTGTGCCCTTTGTGTTCTTTGTGGTTAAAAAAAAATTAGAATATTTACCACAAAGGACACAAGGGAAAGCCACAAAGTTCACTAGGCTGTGTGTTGAAAAAACGGAAAAAAACATTCTTGGAATTTGATATTCGCCCAGCTTTGTGTCCTTAGTGAAACCTTTGTACACTTTGTGGTTTAAAAAAAACATTAGAATATTTACCACAAAGGACACGAGGGAAAGCCACAAAGTTCACTAGGCTTTGTGTTGAAAAAACATGCAATGATACTCCTAGGACCATTTTATTCGCCCAGCTTTGTGCCCTTTGTGAAACCTTTGTGCACTTTGTGGTTTAAAAAAAATTGGCAGAATTTTTACCACAAAGGACACAAGGGAAAGCCACAAAGTTCACGAGGCTTTGTGTTGAAAAAATGGAAAGATTATTCTTGGAATTTGA
>JANNWE010000542.1:0-2607 GCA_031414675.1 Cytophagaceae bacterium | reverse complement strand
GGTGGTGGATTTCAGTTGTTGTCAATTGATAGCGAAGGAATTGATGTAGCAAAATATTTGAGTTCTAAAGGTGTTGCGGCTTTTGTCTTAAAATATAGGCTTGCAAAAAGCCAAACTACAGATCCTACCGTAGAGATGATGGAAAAGATAAATAATCCAAAAAAAATGGAGGAAGAAAATACACCTATTATTCCATTGGCCATTCAAGATGCCTTGGAAGCTATAAAACATGTTAGAAAAAATGCGAGTGTTTACGATATAGATCCATCGAAAATTGGTATTATGGGTTTTTCTGCTGGTGGAACTGTGACTCTTGGAGCAGCTTATGTAGGCATTGGGGATTCAAAGCCCAATTTTGTGGCTCCAATTTATGCTTTCACCGAAGCCATGGATAAAATAAAAAATATTCCTAAAGAAAATACGCCTATTTTTATTGCTGTTGCTTCTGACGACCAACTAGACTTTGCACCTAGTAATGCTAAATTGTACTTGGATTGGAAAGCTGCTGGCCAGCCAGCAGAGTTACATGTTTTTGAAAAAGGGGGCCATGGTTTTGGCATGAGAAAACAAAATCTTCCTACCGACACGTGGAATGAGCGATTTGGCGAATGGCTAAAAATGCAGGGGTACTTAAAGAAAAAGTATCCGGCTGATTGGGAGAAAAATCTAACGGATGAGCAAATAACAGAACAAATCAGAAAAAATAGTGAAATTGAGAAACGCGATTGGACTAATTTGAGGCGATATAGAGTGGCAAATTCAAAGCTCCCAATTTCAAAAGGTGCTAAGCCAAGGATTGTATTTACAGGAGATTCCATAACAGACGGCTGGGCAAGTGGAAGCCCAGAATTTTTTGAAAGTAATAATTATGTAGGTCGTGGTATAAGCGGGCAAACATCTCCTCAAACTTTGCTTAGATTTAGACAAGATGTAATTGATTTAAAACCTCAGGCAGT
This sequence comes from Cytophagaceae bacterium, assembly GCA_031414675.1. GTDB lineage: Bacteria > Bacteroidota > Bacteroidia > Cytophagales > Spirosomataceae > Leadbetterella. The sequence goes on along the minus strand of JANNWE010000542.1, from coordinate 1,651 downwards.
TGTAATTAATATTGGAATAAATGATATTGCCGAAAATACAGGTGATTATATTCCTGAGTTTACCCTCGGAAATTATAGAACGATGATAGAAGCAGCAAAAGCCAATAAAATTAAAGTAATTTTAGCTTCCGTGTTACCGGCTTATGAGTTTCCATGGAGAAAGACAATAAAAGATGTACCCGCTAAAGTAATTGCACTGAATGTAGGAATCAAGAAGTTAGCCGAAGAATATAATTTAGTATTTCTTGATTACTTCAATGCTTTGAAAGATGAAAGAAATGGCCTAAGCTTAGAAATGGCAAAAGATGGGGTACATCCTACTCCAGCATGTTATAAGATAATGGAAAAAATGGTGAATGAATCAATTCAAACAGCTCTAAAGTGATAAGTATTAATGATGCTGCTTACGGCTAATTATTCCACCTGAAGCTTCTTTAATAGTATTTGCAAAAACAAAAGCATTTGGATCTACTTCATGCACTAGATTTTTTAATTTTCTTAATTCTAACCGTGTAATTACTGTAAAAATAATATCACAATCTGTACTAACTTCGAAATTATCCGGCAAGAATCCTCGTTCTCCTTTGTAAACCGTAATTCCTCTTTTCAAGTTATTAACCAATTGATATTTAATCATTTCACTTTCTGAAGAGATAATAGTGACTCCCGTAAAGGCTTGTAAACCCTCCACTACATAGTCAATTGTTCGAGAGGCTGTAAAATAAGTTAGAATAGAATATAGTGCTGTTTCAATTCCAAATTTAAAAGCTGCAATTGTAAATATTACGATATTTATACCTAAAATTATTTCAGTAATAGTAAAAGAAGTTCGCTTTAAAGTATAAACGGCCAACACTTCAATGCCATCCAAAGCTGCACCTGTTCGCATATTGAGACCAACCCCAATTCCTAAAAATACGCCTCCGAAAATAGAGATTAAGAGTTTATCATGTGTAATGTCAAATTCGGGTAAAAATGTAAGGAAAAGACCTAAAAAGAATACTGCAATAAACGTTCGAATAGCGAATTTTTTACCAACAGAATAATACCCTATTAAAATTAAAGGTAGGTTTAGCAGAACAATTACAATTCCTAGATTTAAGTGATAAAGTTCATGAATCAAAAGAGAAAGCCCAGTTACGCCCCCGTCGAAAAATTTATTGGGTACTAAAAAACCTTTAAGAGCAAACGCCGCTATCATTACCCCAACTCCCATTATTATTAGGTCTCTTATTGTTTCTTGGGTTCCAGTATGAAGTTTTTTGAATGTTTTACTGTCTTTTTCTAAGTTTTTTAAATTTACTTTTTTCATTGCATTTAATTCTTCTTTGGCTTTAGAAGTAAAAAATTGGTGTTCTCGTAAAAAATTTATTTGTAAATTATGCCAGCTTTCTTCTGAATTCAGGCTACCCGCATGTTTTAATTCTAGCTTTAGAGTATTGGCTAATTTATGGTAATTTTTTGTACCCAAATAATATAAATCAGCATCGCAAATTATTTTTTCAAGAATGGTATTTGGTTCTTGAGGAATTTTGGTGGCTAGAATTTGGTTACATATTTCCTCAATTTGCCAATTTTCATACCCATAGGAGGGAAGTATTTTTTTTGCAATAGTGCAGGAGCGTTGTTCATGCCCCAAAGGGTGAGGATC
>JANNWE010000541.1:0-7918 GCA_031414675.1 Cytophagaceae bacterium | reverse complement strand
AATTCTGATAATTTAAAAGGAATTAAATTTTGAATATTAAAATCAACAAAATCCTTCTCATTATGTAAAAAATCTATTTTGTTTTGTTCTGTAATATCCGTTAGTAACAAAGAGTTGGTTTGAAGTTTTTCTCCAGACTTAAGGGTAGCATTTTTTATATCCACGGTTAACAATTGATCTATTTTGGGATTTAAGATAAGTTCTGAAAAACCATTATACCATGAAATTTTCAATGTTTTTACTTTTTTTATTCCCAAACCAAAATGAACCAAGGGCTCAACACTTGACAAATAACCTCTGTGTGGGTTATTTTCATGTATGATTTTTTCACCACTTTCAAATTCTATTTCTAATACGGCCCCAAAACCCATCGTGTTTTTTGAATCTCCTATGCACTTAACTCTCAAAAAATGAGCATCCTTTATTTCGTTTTCTACTATTAGGTTATTTTTGAATACAAAAGCTGAGTCATTGATATTATTCACTACATAATCAAGGTCACCGTCATTATCTAAATCTGCATAAACGGCTCCATTTGAAAAAGAAGGAATATCCATACCCCATTTTTCTGTTACATTCTCAAATTGTAAATTCCCAGTATTTCTAAATGCGTAGTTGCTAATTTTTACTTCAGGAATTTGTGCCAACATAAAGGATTTCTCGGATAAATTTTGAGCTTCGGATCGAAACGCCATAAAATCTCTATCTGTTACATCTTTTGGAAAGCCGTTGGTAACAATCAGATCTTTAAAACCGTCATTATCAAAATCGGCTAAAGAGGGAGTCCAACTCCAATCTGTTTCTGCCACACCTGCCAGCATACTTATTTCACTAAACATAGGCTGGTTGTCTTTAGTAATACCATTATTGAGCTGCAAAGTATTTCGCATATATTGAAAAGTATAGCCAAACTGTTCACTAAGCTTAAATATTTGATAATTGTTGGGAGGGGCCAAAACCTTTTTCCTTAAATTGTTTTTAGCTAACATATCTACAGCAAAAAGATCTAGAAAACCATCATTATTTATATCTGCTACATCATTTCCCATGGCAGAATTACTGGTATGCTTAAAATATTTTTTCGCCTGATCTGTAAAAGTACCATCTTGATTATTGATATAAAGTAAATCATCAGCTGCATAATCGTTGGTTACATAAATATCCTTCCATCCATCCTTATTTATATCACAAATGTTAAGTCCAAGACCATAGCCTTCTATGGTAATACCTGCTTCTTTTGATACATTTTTATATACTGCATGTTTAAGGTTTTCATCCCAATCACATCTGTATAATCTATCGGTATTTGGATAGGTACCATCCACAACTTTTGGTCGAAAAGTATTTGGATACTGGTCAATTTCATTTGTAAGCACATACAAATCTAAATCTCCGTCATTATCATAATCAAAAAAAGAAGCATTCTCAGAATGTCCAGAATCATTGACGCCGTATTCGGCTGCCAGTTCTTTAAAAATGGGTTTCCCGTCTTTTAAACCTTGATTAACGAATAATAAGTTTTGCCTTTCAGATGCTGGCTCTTTTACTGTTGCAGCAACATATACATCCATAAGGCCGTCAGAATTAATATCTACTGTTACCACTCCTGCACACCATCTATTTTTTGCTTCTATGCCAGCAGAAGAAGAAATGTCTTCAAATTTAAAATCTCCTTTGTTAAGATAGAGTTTATTGGCAACTTGATTTCCACTAAAAAAAACATCTTGAAGCCCATCGTTATTAAAGTCAGCAATACCAACCCCAGAGCCATTATAAACATATTCAAAATCGAGAATATTCATAGAATCATTTTCAATAATTCTATTTGAAAAGGTAATTCCTGAATCTTTAGCTTCAATCTTCTCGAATAATGGGGCTTCTTTGCAGGACCAAACAATAAGTGCGAAAATTAAAATAAATAAATAACGTTGAGACATTAAAAAGGATAGGTTTTATTGGCATAAAAATAACAAAAAAAGGGCGGAAGTAAACTTCCACCCTTTTAATATTTTTCAAAATCTAAAGATTAATACCCAGGATTTTGAGGAAGTACATCTTTTCCTTGTAAATCAATTTGATTTTGAGGAATTGGAAGATATTCATTTTTACCTTTAGTAAATTTAGCTCCTCCTAATTTTGCAACTAAAATCTTTGAATCATAGGCAAGGTATCTATTAATTTCTGTTTCGGCAGTACCCCATCTTACTAAGTCAAAAAATCTGTGCCCTTCTTGAGCTAGCTCTAACATTCTTTCCATTCTAACAGCAGATCTTGCTACTGCTTTGTCTGTCCATGGTGCAGAGTAATTGTTAATTACATAGTTAGCTGCATCTTTCGCTGGCTCTTTGTATTCTTTTACCCACGAAGCTTTATTCGCTGCTCTAGCTCTAACGGCATTAGTATATTCTCTAGCTTTCTCCATTGAACCTGCTTCGATTTCCGCCTCAGCTGCCATTAAAAGTACGTCAGCAAAACGGATTATGTTAAAATTCATCGTTGCGTAACCTCTTGTCCAAGAAGAACCATCAGTCAAGGTATTCTCTTGACGCTTGTAATACACAAATTTCTTTGGTGAATAAGGTCCTGCATATACCTGAGATCTAATCCAGTCTTTGCCTGGGTGTTCTCTCCAATCTAGATATGGAATTCCTCTACGTCCAACCGTGAAGTCTAAACGAGGGTCTACAGTACCAGCATCCTCAACAAAAGTAGAAGAAGATTCCACGTTATAATCATTCTTTAAAACGTTTGCAGCATCATTATACGAACCATCTAGCAATGGTAAACCATTTCTAGTTCTAAAAGAATTAGCTAAACTAAAACTTGGCTGAAAAAATCCACAACAGTTACCCGGACCATCAGGACCTGTATTGTAAGGATAATTTAAATCGTCAAACCAGTTAGAATTATTAACATTCTGGGTGTTCATTGATGATTGTAAAGCAAAAACAGATTCTTCGTGATTGTCATTTTCTGCATTAAATACTTCTGGAAAACTTGGAACTAATGCATACTTTTTACCATTAGATGTTTTTCCATTAGCTATAACCACATCGAATAAACCTTTTGCCTCAGAAAATTTGCCTTGGTAAAGGTAAGTTTTTGCCAAATAAGAACCGGCAGCCCATTTATTAACCCTTCCTACATGAGAATTGGTTTCAGTAAGATAATCATAAGCGTGTTTAAAATCTGCCTCGATTTTATCCCAAAATGCTGGAGTACTTTTTATCTTCTCAATACCTGTGCCATAATCTTGAGTCTCATCAATGTATGGAACATTGTTGAATAATTTCTTTAACTCAAAATAATAATGACCTCTCAAAAATCTTGCTTGTGCAATTATACTTTTTTTGTCATTCGCTGAAATTTGAGTTGAAGCTGTAGCCAATCTTATGGCTGAATTAGCTCTAGAAATACCTTCATATTTAGGACCCCAAGTACCGCCTAACTCACCGTTAGTAGGATCAATTTCATACCTTTGAATAGGGTTAATAGTGGTAAAATCACCTGGGTCAGTTCCTTTATTTGACTCACCACCCATAATACTACCGTACACCCAATTGTTTGGAGCTCCTAATCTAGAATACCCTTTTGCGTTTAGTATAGAGTATGCACCTATAAGAGCTCCTTCTACACCTGCTTTACTTTGTAATTGAACTTCGCCCAAAGATGCCGTAGGAGGCACATCTAGGAAAGAATCTTTACAAGAAAATGCGATAGCCAAAACAGCAATTACTGTTAATACTGGCGTTTTAAAATTTAATATTTTTTTCATTTTATAATTAATATTTTTTGATTTAATTAAAATCCTAGATTTAAAGCAATATTAAAACTTCTTGTCATTGGATAATTACCTACATCAATTCCAAATTGTTGATCCACGTCATTTCCAACAGAAGGATCCAAGCCTTGATACTTGGTTAGTGTAAATATATTATTAGCTGATGCAGCAACTCTCGCTTTAGACAATCCCAATTTTGAAATCATAGTGGATGGGAAAGTATATCCAACTTGTATGTTTTGCATTCTTAAATAAGACCCATTTTCAACATACCAAGAGTTTTCAGCACCAGAAGTAGAAATGTTTGATGCAGATTCCCATATAGGAGCTTTTGCATTGTTCCCTAAAGCAGAAGTCCATGATTCCTTAGCTCTCTCTCCTTTTCCAGCACCTTCAAAAGTACCATGAAAATCAGTAAACCATTTAGACATGTTAAACACTTCGTTTCCAACAAAAAATGCTGTATAAGTAGAGAAATCCCATTTCTTGTATTTTAAAGAGATATTAAAACCACCAGAATAAGGGGCTACAGGGCTGCCTAAGAAAGTACGATCGTCAGGAGTAATTTTCCCATCTCCATTAATATCTTCATACTTGAATCTTCCAAGTCCAGCTCCAGACTGAGCAGGGCTGTTTTTAACTTCTTCTGCGGTGTTAAAATAACCTAATACTTTGTATCCAAAGAAAGAAGATAATGATTGTCCTACAGCATTTCTAATTGGGCTGATACCCCTATATCCATATCCATTAATAAAATCTACTCCAGGATTCAATGCAATAATCTCATTTTTTAGAAATGAATTATTTAAAGTTAATTCATAGGATAAATCTGAAGTAATCTTACCTCTATTAATAATTTGCAAGTCTATGCCTTGGTTTCTCATAGAGCCAATGTTTACTGCTGGAGTAGAGGCACCAGGTCCTACTACGGCTGGTACTGGAGCACCAAACAATAAATCTTTAGTATCTTTTCTCCAAACATCTAATGCAATTTCCCACTTACCATTTAACAAAGTAGCATCTATTCCAATGTTTGAAGTTTCTGAAGTTTCCCATCTTCCATCAGGATTTCCAATTCTTGTTCTATAGTATCCTTCATCGGCACCTGAGCTTTGTCCTTGAATAGGATAAAAAGAATTCGCTCTATTTGCTCCAAATAATGAGAATTGATTTGCAGAGCTAATGTTGTTGGAATTACCCATTTGTCCCCATCCCGCACGAACTTTTAAATCAGAAAAGAAAGGAAGGTCTTTCATAAAGTCTTCACTCGTAACTCTCCAAGCTGCAGAAAATGCAGGGAATGTACCGTATCTAGAGTTTGGTCCAAATTGAGAAGATCCATCTCTACGAATAACTCCAGTGAAATAATATTTCTCGTTAAAATTATAATCTAACTTAGAAAATAAAGAATAAAAATTAACACCAGTAAACAAACCACTATTAACAGCAGGGCTTTGAACAGCGTTTAAAGTTAAGAAATTTTTGTCCATTGAGAATGGATTAATTCCACTTCCACTGATGTTTCTTCCTTTACCCGTATTTAATGCCTCTTGTCCAGCAAAAACAGTAAAGTTGTTTTTATTACCCACTTTAAATTTGTAGGTAGCACTATTGGTTAATACCCAAGTTACAAAATAACTTCCACCTTCAGAAAAACCATCTGATGCTTGAGGCTCAGAATCTCCAAGATATCTGTTATCATAGTTTGCAAAATAGCTATTTCCAAAAACAGATCCAATAGTACTTCTTAAGGTTAAGTTTTTAATAGGATCTATTTCTAGATAAACATTTCCCATACCTCCTAAGTTGAATCCTTTATCGTCTTTCGCATTAAAAACTCTATCTCTAACAGGGTTTCTTGGATTATTAAATCCTGCTGCTTTAGTACTAGCATAGCTTCCGTATTCATCAAACACGGGAATAACTGAAGGCATACGGTAAGCTGAAAGAATGATACTCTCATCATCTCCAACTCCTAATCCACCACCACCACCTAACTGTCCTAATACGGAACGATAAGTAATTTGTAGATTTTGTCCTACTCTAACTTTCTTGGTTAGATCAAACTCCGTATTTATTCTAGTTGAATATCTGTGGAAACTGTTTGCAATTAAAATTCCTTGCTGATCTTGAGCAGACATTCCTAAATAAAATCTACTTCTATCAGTGCCACCAGAAAAACCTAAACTATGACGGGATAATGAACCTGTCCTAGTAATTTCATCGTACCAATTGGTACCCGCTCTATTTGGTTTAATTAAAAATGTGTTATTAGGATTTGCTGCGAAGGCTGCATCAATAGCTGCTTTGTCTATCGCCCCTCTAACCCCATTTTGTCCATTTGCATGCAAATAATCAGGCAATGTAGCAGCTGCAGAAGTACCATATTGTGGATGCGTATAGGCTACAGCTGTTCCGTTAGCAGCAGCATTATTTTTATACGCAACATGCGTCCAATCAGCTTGCTCTTGTGGAGTCAACATTTTTTGGAATCCATTGGCATTTGGATCGGTAGCACCGTAAACACCGTCATAGGTAATTTGAAGACCTCTTTTCCCTTTTGTACCTTTTTTAGTTGTCATTACAATTACACCATTGGCTGCTCTTGCTCCGTAAATTGAAGCAGAAGCGGCATCTTTCAGTACAGTTGTAGTTTCAATATCATCAGGAGATAAAAAATCTACCGAGCCTACTGGAACTCCATCAACAACATATAAAGGGGCATTTCCACCAAAAGCACCAAATCCACGAATTCTAATTTGAGAAGTTGTTCCTGGCTGACCATTTGTAACAACAGTTAAACCAGCAACACGTCCTTGAAGTTGCTGTTCTACATTACCTGATGGAATTTGAACTAAATCTTTTGCTTTAACAATAGAAACCGCCGCAGTAGATTCTTTTTTATTAGTTATAGAGTAACCCGTAACTACCAATTCTTCCAATGCTGAAGCATCAGTCGCTAAAGATACATTGATAGATGTTTGATTACCTACAGTTACTTCCTTAGTTTTGTAACCCACAAAACTAATTACTAAAATGTCGTTTGCTCCTCTTACGTCAATAGAATACATACCGTCAGCATCTGTAGCAACGCCTTTAGTAGTACCTTTAATTAAAACGGAAGCTCCGGGAACACCCGAATTATCACCTGCATCGGTGACTTTCCCACTCACTTTTCTTCCTTGTGCGAAAATGCTAGTTGCAGTAAAGGCAACTCCCATTAAAAGCATCATGAAAGTTCTCAAATAAAGCTTTCTTTTCATAGAACTTAATTGGTTAAAATTAATTAAAAATAGATAGTTTAATCAAACTTTATGTTTGAATAGTGCAAAAATATAAATTATAAATTAATTTTCAATACTAAAATTAAAAAAAAAGCACTTTTCTACGATTTTTTTTATTCAAAGAAAAATTAGAGTTATTAATAAAAAAAATTATTAAATATTATAGGCTTAAATTCAACACTTTAGTGATAAGCTGCTGTTATTTGTAGATTAAACTAATATTTTAAAGGACTTGCAATTTTTAATAATAGAATTTTTTCAGTCCTTATTCTTTGATAATTCTTTGATAAATTTTTAATAAGACCCCAATACCACTTTTCTTCTGAAGGTTACTACTTTATTTTCTTGCGTAAGTTGAATATTGAAAAAGTAATATCCAACTGGCAATAGATTACCATCTTCTCCTTTTCCATCCCATTCAATTTTCCCTTGCGATCCTATTAGGCTATTGTTTCTCAGTTTTCGTTTTAAAATTCCGAATTTATCTATCACATCAATAGAAACTACTTGACCATTTGACTCCAAATTATAAAATAGAAAGGTTGAATTATATTGAGAAGATTGATAAGGATTAAAAACAACAGGCTCTACATAAATTAAATCTTCTAATATATTTGCTGCTTTTTGAGAGTTGATATATCCTGGCGAACCAAACAAAACCTCTGAAGATGCGGATTGCCAATTAGATGTTCTTGTTCCGGAAACTTTAAAATCTAATCGCTCCAAAGAAACTCCTTTTGGATCAGAAATAAATGAACTGTGCATTTTTTCAGTATAAGAAAACCTATCGAATTCCTTTTTCTGAGGATTAAAAAGTAAAACTGTACCTTTATCACTATTAAAAGGCGGAATT
>JANNWE010000540.1:0-1505 GCA_031414675.1 Cytophagaceae bacterium | reverse complement strand
TTCTGAGTAAAACGTATAATATCTACTATATCTTGGTCGCTTACATCTGTATTATTTAAAAGAGCTGGCATTTCGTTGTTTAGTTCATACAATTTGCCGTTTACATTTATTGGGCCACTAATTCCATGAAGAATAATGCTTGCTAGTCGTTTCATAGACCCATCAATGTATTCAGAACCTTTGAGTGGAGGTGCTAAATCTTGAATACCCCTGCCATCTGCTCCATGACAAGTTCCACAAATACTTCTGTAAAGCTTAAGTCCTTTTGTTCTAGTGTCAGTTTCTTTATGTTCTTTTACAAAAATTCCATTTATTTCTTTTTTCTTTCGGTTATTTAATGAAAGTGTTAGGGATGATTTAAGCAGTTCTGAAGGATTCATATTTTGTAGATATTTTTCTTCTCTTCCCTCTAAACTACTAGTAATAGCTTCTTGAAATATTTTTTCACTTTGATATTTTTTGCCAATTTCGGCTAATACAGGCAGAAAAGAATGTTCCGAAATTTTGATCCAATTATTTAGTGAAAAAGCCAGATAAAGGTCTATTATTTCATTATTTTGAGTTAATAATTGAGTAGCAATCTGCTGCATTTTTGTTACAGTTTGTGTAGATGAATGCGGCTCTAATAGCCCTAAAGCATGGGCAATTGTTTCATGACTTTTTGAGGAAAGAATAATGTTTGATAAGTTATTAAAAGTAAGAGCATTTAAGCCGTCCAAAACATATAAAGCGTGAATAGCAGCATAGAATTCATTATTAGTTTTACTTAAAACCAATAAATCTTTGATTATAGTTAGATCTTTCTTTTCAATTAATAGTTGTTGGGCACGATCTCTTAGCCAACCGTTTGGATGACCGAGATAGGTTAACAATTCTTTATTAGTAACTTTCGATAAGTCTTGGATTTTAAAAAGAGGTTTTTCTTTACTTGTAACTTTCAATATTCTTCCGGCATTTTGTAAAGTATCAAGCTTTTTAAGGGCCAGTTGCTCGGCAAGGTATTGAGAGATATAAGCTTTGTGTTGAATAATTCCTCGATGCATATCCACGATATACATGGCTCCATCGGGCCCAGTAAACAAGTTTACGGGGCGAAACCCTTCGTCTGTTGAAGCTAAAAACTCTTTTCTTTCTATTGCTTGCTTTCCGGTTGTTTGGGTATTTTTAAAAGAAAGTACATTACGTTTAATAAGATTCGCTTCGGGTACACACACAAAAGCATTTAAATTGTATTCGTCAGGGAAAGTTCCGCCCCTATAAAGTAAAGGCCCACATGCAGCAGTTACATCTATTAAATACCCATTTGCATCTACTACCCCTTTTTGGTAGCCTCTATTTAATGAAGTTGCATGAATAGGATAAACTTTATTGCTTGCTAAACGAATGTTTTCAGAGGCAAATGGTTTAAAATATTTGTTTCTAATTACTTTATTTGGCAAAACTAAGTCACCCTTAAGATTGGTAGAGTTGTTGTTGAAATATAGCCTTCCAAAATTATCTTTTGT
>JANNWE010000539.1:0-4931 GCA_031414675.1 Cytophagaceae bacterium | reverse complement strand
AATAGGGTAGTGGCAGAACTTTACGATATGATACATCCAAATGCTTCAGAAAAAGCAACCGTAAGGTCAGTTTTTATTATTGGTCCTGATAAAAAGGTAAAATTAATGCTGACCTATCCAGCGAGTACGGGTAGAAATTTTCAGGAGCTTTTACGAGTAATAGACTCCCTTCAATTGACTGCACAATATTCTGTGGCAACTCCTGCTGATTGGAAAGATGGTGACGATGCAATAGTTGTTCCTTCCATTTCTACTGCGGATGCAATTTTGAAATTCCCAAAAGGGGTGACTGAGGTAAAACCTTATTTGAGATATACACCTCAGCCGAATAAATAAGTTTGATTTAATAATTTAAATTCTTTGAAAAATTTAATTCTTGGCTTATTTTAATCGATTAATATCTAATTATCTAACATGTTTATTAATCTATAACCAACTAACTGTGAGGCTCTAGCCGATGGGGATTTTTGATAAACAAAAATTTCGTAGGTATTTTTTGTGTCAGAAAAATTACCTTCAAAATACGTTTCATCAATTTTATTAACTGAGTCTTGAAATTGTCCAAATGCATAATCATAAATCCCTTGTTTAAGCAAGAAGCTTTTTTCATACATTTGAGTATTTGGATTGAATTCTAATTTTGCATTTTCTAAATTCCAGTTATTAAACTTTCCAATTACAAAAGGGACATCCTTATCATTTTTTTTTGGCAAATTTAGCACTATTTTTACGCTAATATAATCTGAACTTAGATCCAGATCTTGACCCAAGTTATTGTTAAGAATAAATTGCCCATTATTATCAAAGGCATCCAAATATGCTTTATTTGACCGAATAGTTTGCGGAATTATTAGTAGTTCATCTGTTTTTCCTTGAATGGTATTTTTAATATTATCTCCTTTAGAAAATGAACTTGAAGCATTAAAATATCTAAATTCGTTTCCTGCTAAAAAAACATTTTCATTATTGAAATTATTAAATTTCATTTCATTTAAACCAGCATTTATTAAATTATTATTATTTAATTCAATAGTTTTATCCTCTCGAAAATTTTGTCTTATTACAACTTTAATTTCTTTTTTTGCATTGTTTATTCTATAATCCCCATGATTTAAAGAAACATTGATTTGTTGACTTGTCTTCCAGAGATTTGGATCCTGTGCTGGAAATACTTGAGCCAAAATATTGATTTTCTGTTCAAATATTTGAAATTTCTTTTGAATTAGTAATGTTCCATTTAAGTTATCTTCGAATATTTGAAGAACATAATTGCCTGAAACTTTTAATTTTGGAAGTTTAAATCTAAAATGATAATAAGGTATTTTTGTATTTTGAGAAACATCAAAAGTATTAATAAAAAACTCATTGAATCCTTCCAAATATTCCATTTCATTTAGATTAGATTTGACCCAATTGGTTTCACAATGAATTATTTTTGCACTGAATTGTGAATAAGTAGCTCTAAGGTCGTCGAATTCAATAAATAATGAATTGTTGCCATTTAGATTAATTATTGGAGGCAGTAAGGCTCTTTTTTGGAAATTTTGGTTGGGACCAAATCCATAAAACAGGATGGTTTTTATCTCGGAGTTTGAAATTTTTTCGGTAAAGACTTCTTGACTATAAACTTTTGAAAATTGCAAAAAAAGAAAAAGGAAGAATAGCTTAGTTTTCAATTTTGAGTCCTTTTTTAGGTTAAATAAGCATCATTTTCTCTTCCCAAATTTCATTTTTTTGTTCTAACAAATTTTTCAAATCTGCATATTCTTTATTAGCCTCTTTCAATAATATTGGATTAGTAAAAACTTTGCTATCAGATAGTTTGGTTTCAATAAGTGTAATTTTATTTTCAATTTCACTAATTTCATTTTCCAAGTTTTCTATTTCCCTTTCAATTTTTTTAGTCTCATTTGTAGAAACATTTTTTTCAATCCTTGGCTCAATTTTAAAAGCGGGCTCTACTTTTTGTTTTTTGGTATCGTTAGCATTATCAAGAGTCTTGCCATTGTCTTCCATCCAGGTCACAAATTCTTCATACCCTCCAGGATATTGTTTTATTTCGTGGTCTTCGATATACCAAACTTTATTTGAAACTTGACTAATAAAATGCCTATCGTGAGAAACTATAACGTAGGTTCCTTCATATTGATTTAATGCTTGCACAAGAATGTTCACAGATTGCATGTCGAGGTGGTTGGTAGGCTCATCTAGCAATAAAAAATTGGCTTCGGAAATTAATATTTTTGCTAATGCAACTCTTGATTTTTCGCCTCCAGAAAGTACCTTTATTTTTTTAAATACATCTTCTCCTCCAAACAAAAAACAGCCTAATACCGAGCGTAATTCTGTTTCTGATTTTGATGCGTCAGCATATTTCAGTTCTTCTAACAATGTTTCTTCTAAATGTAAAGATTCTAACTGATGCTGAGCATAAAAGGAAAATTTAACATTATGACCTAATTTGCTGGTTCCTTGATGTATTTCATCACCAGATATTATTCTTAAAAGTGTTGATTTTCCTTTCCCATTGGCACCTATCAAAACTATTTTATCGCCTCTTTCTATAGTAGCAGTAGTTTTTCTTAAAATCTCCCGATCACCATAAGCTTTACTGATTTTGTCAAGTTCCATTACATTTCTGCCTGGTTGTGTTCCAAACCTAAATTTAAAATGCACTTTAGCTGAATCGTCTATTACATCATCAATGATATCTAGTCTATTTAAGGCTTTCACTCTAGATTGCACTTGCCTAGCTTTTGTTGCTTTGGCTTTAAATCTTTCAATGAATTTTTCAGTTTGCCTAATTTGAGCTTGTTGGTTTTCAAAGGCTCCTTTCTGTATCTCGTTTCTTAAACTTTTTTCCTCGACAAAATAAGAATAATCACCAGAATAATAATTTAATTTACAGTTTGCAACTTCCACAATGGTGTTACAAACATTATCTAAAAATTGTCTATCGTGTGAAACAACTACCACAGCATTTTCATAATTTGCTATATATTTTTCAACCCATTGAATAGAAGGTAGGTCAAGGTGGTTGGTAGGTTCATCAAGTAATAATATAGAAGGCTTTGCTAGTAAAAGCTTGGCTAACATAACACGCATACGCCATCCTCCAGAAAACTCTCTTAATGGTTTTTTTAACTCCCAGGTTTTGAATCCTAAACCTTCTAGTATTTCTTCTGCTTTTGATTCTATAGAATATCCGTCTAAAAGGTCAAATTCATGTTGCAATTCGCCCAATTTTTCTACCAATTCATCTTTATAATTGGTTTCCATTTGATGAAGAACGTCTTCTATTTGGTGATGTAAGTCAAGTTGTCTTTCAAAACCTTGCATAGCAACATTCAAAATACTATCATCAGTTTGATAAGAAAGTAGGTCTTGATTTAAAAATCCAATAGTACAATCGCCTGATTTTGAAATACTTCCACCATCAGGCTGGTATTCACCATTAATTATTTTTAGCAAAGTAGATTTCCCTTTACCATTTAAACCAATTAGTCCTATTTTGTCTTTTGGCTTTATTTGTAAACTTGCATCTTCGAAAATTGGTCTACCTCCGAAATAAAAAGAAAGATTATTGATTGTTAGCATAAGAATTATTATGAACCCTATTATAGTTTATTATTTAAACTTTAATTTTACAAATTGAATACATTAAAATTTAATTTCTAATTAAATATGTCATCAGATTTTTTGATTATAAGAACCTTAGGCAGTTAAATAAAAAATCAGCTATATTTATTTTGCAAAATTACTAAAACTAGGTAATTTTTTATTCATTTGTGGTTTATAATGATTAAAAATAGTAGAATACTCCTATAATCTTTCCACATTTGAGTTTCATTTAGTCTTTTTCAAATAAAAATTATGCGTGACAAAAAAGACTCTTCCTATTTAGTAAGTCATTTAAAGAAAAGAATTGATTAAAAAAATTATCGAACTATGATAAGTTTTTTCACTGTTTCGAAAGAGTTTGATTTAAATTTGATAAAATATAAACCTTCTGGTAAAGCATTAATGTCAATAGTTTTAGAGAATATTCCATTTTCAATTTCATACGTTTTTTCTAAAAACTTTTTACCTTGGCCATTAAAAAATAATAAGTCGCCTTTAATATCATTTTTGTTAACTTCAAATTTTAAAGAAACTTCTTTTGAAGTAGGATTAGGAAAAACTTGTATTGCATTTTGAAAAGAGGGTTCATTACCCAATATAATTTCTTTTATTTCGGGAGCTTGTATAGCTAGATTGTCTATAGCCCAACCCCAACCATAATTTATATTATCTGAGAATAATCTAAATCTTATCTGAACTACATCATTTGGTTCAAAGTCTGTATCCGAAGAAAGCATTGATATTTTCCTTTTCATAAATAATTTTGTACTTCCTGTTGCTTTTGAATCATCCGTGTTTATTGTGCTTCCACCAATAGTTATTTTGCTTTTTTCTATCGAGCCGGCAAATGCTTTTAGCCATTCATTATTATAAGCAGCGTCATAGCCTTCTTCAAAAGGAATCCAAGACTGTCCTCCATCATAAGAGCCTTCTACTACAACATAATCGTAAAAATCTGCATCACCAAAAAACGCCCCTTTTTCTCCTGGTTCTACCAATACTATTTCGTCGAATGTCATAGTTGCTTCGCTTTCAGTAGTGGATATTCGTACTGGTTTTGTGAGTAAAGAAATCAAATTGGATTCTCCATTAATATCTCCCCCGTTTTTGTAAGGGTGGATGGTATGTATTGCAGGGTTGGTAAATCCAGATGGTTGAGTAACTGAAAAGCCAATCGATGCAAAGTCTGTGGTAGGTTTATCAAAGTTGTTTGAATAGCTTTTTACAATATCAGATTCCACTATCGGTTTTATAACAAGCAACTCAAAAAAGTCAGTAGTTTTTGCATTTAAAACTTTAGGAGTATCAAA
>JANNWE010000538.1:0-3792 GCA_031414675.1 Cytophagaceae bacterium | reverse complement strand
CACTACAACTTTTTCAAAACACCTTTTACCATTTTAATTTTTACATCCATACCATTAATAAATCCTTTTCACATTAAAACAGCTCTGAAGATGTGTTCTATAAGAAAGGCTTACATACAAGTATGGCATCTATCGGTTTTTTTTGAATGGGGGAGCGTATTACAGTTATTTTTCAATTTTGGTTGCTTCTCCAAACTATTCACATGGTCTGCGCCGAATTCATCGCCTATTTTTACCTTTTTTATAACCATAAAATATTTTTATTATGATTATGATTTGCGAAAAATTATTCATTTTTGACATCCCTTTTCACTATAAAATCCTGAAAAAATATTTCTAAATTTAGGAAACTGAACAAAAACTAATTTTAATGCTAACAAATATCGATATTGACCAAAAAAAGATTGCTGGAATAATGGCCAAGCGGAATTTCAAATCTAAAAAAGAAGTAGTGGACAAGACCTTAGAAATGCTTCTTAAACAAATTACCCGAGAAGAAATATTAAAAAGGAAAGGTTCTGATGTTTGGGAGGGGGAATTGAACCAAATGAGGGCAGATTAATATAAAAGTTTTTAGAAAATTTCTTTGGGAAATTAATTATCTGTACAAAAAAATAAATATGTTTGTACATAAAATATGTTTTTATGCTAACAAATATTGATATTGATCAAAAAAAGATTGCTGAAATAATGGCGATTACAAAAATAAAAACTAAAAAAGAAGCTGTTGACAAAGCATTGGAGGCATTTTTAAGGGTTGTGTCGGCTCAAGAAATACTTAAAATGAAAGGCTCAAATGTTTGGGAAGGTGATTTGAACCAAATGAGAGCAGATTGATGGATAATATTTTAGTAGATACTTCTGTTTGGATTAATTATTCAAAAGGAATAGCTAATATCCAAACAGATTGGCTAGATGAATATTTGAAATTTCACCCCAATCACCTTTGGTGTTGCCCACCCATTTTACGCGAATTTTTAATGGGTCTGAAAACAAAACAAGATTTTGAATTTTACCTCTTACATTTGGGCCGTTTTATGATTCCAAATTTGGATTGGCCCAAACTTTCAATTTCAGCTGCAAAACTATATTTTGACTTGAAAAAAAAAGGCATAACTATCCGTAAGAGTAACGATTCCTTAATAGCTCAAATTGCTATCGCAAACGATTGCCTTTTGGTGCACAATGATTCTGATTTTGAACTGATTGCTTCGGGTTCTATCTTGAGAGTTTTAAATAATTAAACCATCCACCCTCCTCAGCCCCTCCACCAATTCCTGCGAAGTAGGGAATCCGAAGCCTAGGCGGAAGAATTGGTCGGATTGCTCAAACCAATGGCCGGGGCCTAGCATCCTTTGGTGAGTGTTGAAGAGGTTTTCGTAAAAATTTTGGGTATCAATTGGTCTCTTGATATGAATGAACGCTACGGCACCTGCGTCGGGTTTTACCCATTCGAAATTAGGGTGGTTTTCTATCCAGTTCTCCACGATATTGAAATTTTCGGTTAGGACCTTATGGCTTTCTGAAAGGATTTTTGCCTTGTTTTGGAGTGCTTTTTCCGCTAAATATTCATCTACTACTGAGTTACAAATGATGATTTGTTCTTTTGCGGCTAAAAACTTTTCCATTAAAGCTTGGTCTTTACAAATAATCCAACCTATCCGGATGCCTGGTAAGCCAAAGGCTTTTGAAAGCGAACTTACGGATAGTACATTTGGACTTTTTTCAGCGAAATAGGGTTCTTTTTTGGTTTTGAAGTTTAACTCTCGGTAAGTTTGGTCAACTAAAAGATAAATTCCTTTTTCTTCTGCGATTTTTATGAGTTCGTTTATTGTTTTTTCAGGGATGATTACGCCTGTTGGATTGTGCGGAGAGGTAATACTGATGAGTTTGGTATTGGGTTGTATTGCCAATCTTATTTCTTCTACATCTACCACATATTGATTTTCAAACTTTAGGTCGATGAAGGATATTTCACAACCAATGGCTCGAGGGGTTTCTATATTGGTGGCATAGTTGGGCCGTAAAACTATGAGATGATCTTCTTTTGAAAGCATAGACGTATTGATCACAAAAAGAGCCATGGCTGCTGCTTGGCAAACCAATACATCTGAAATTTCTAAGCCTTTACTTTCCTCTAATATTGCTATCCTCAGTGATGGATTACCTCTATGGTCGGTATATTGCAAAATCAAGTCATCGAACCCTTTTCCAAAGGCATCAGGCAAAATATCAGAGATCTTCTTGTCTCGTATGGAGCTTTCTGCAAGGTTGAATTTTATTGAAGAATAGCCTTTTTCTTCGGGCGACTCAACTTCTATAGGCATTCTTCTATATTCCATTGATTATTATACCTTTTATGAAAAATAAATTACTAAAACTAGCATTGAATAAACAGCTAAAAATAAGGTAAAAATACGCTAAAAGTAATAAATACTATTTTTTACTTTTGATCATGAAAACCATTTTTACTCTTCTTTCTTTAATTTTTAGCACTATATCTTTTGCTCAAGATTCAGTAAAAATAGCCAAGAAATTAGGTTATGATTCGACATTGGAAAACCAATTAATCATTCGTCGAAATTTGTCAACCCAATTTTATGACTTGACAAAACGTCTTTCCAATGCCAGTGAAATATCATTACTCTTTACCGATTTTAATAAAAATCTAAATGCAGGCTTAGATAAAAAAAACTACCTACTTAATGCCGACGTGCAAATACCCATCCCGCTGGGTGGCAAAAGATGGTATTTCAGAGCAAGTAAAGGTCTATGGTTTAATGCTGTACATATTATTCCCCAGTTTCAAGTACGCATTTTTCAAAATGATAAGCGGTTTAAGGATGCTTCGCAACCTGTTAGGACACCCAGCTACCTACCACGGATAACTTATTTTGGTTCTCCGGGAAGTTGGCAAAAAGAAAAGAAAAAGTCGCTCCTCTTCTTTTCTGCTTTTCATCATTCTAATGGGCAAGATGGCTCCGAGTTTTTCACTGTTGATAGTTCCTATGCTTTCTGGAAAAAAGGAAGAATAAATACATATAACGGCAATTTCGGTGAAAACTTGGTTTTCGAATTGGGTTTTGGATTCAGTAAAGACCATTCCGAATTTAGTGTGGAAGACACCAAATTTTATCGACTCCAAAGACAAATTGAGTTACTAGAAAAAGGACGTGGACGACCAGTTTTTAACAGTTCTGAAACCGCATTTATACGAACTCAAAATAAATTTTCTTTTGAATACCACCCCAGGCGACTTACAAATTCGGCATTTGATGTATTGGATGTGTACGGCAGATCGAGGTTAAATACGCAATTGGGCTTATCATTTATAGCATTTCCAGTTGAATTTATTAAAAAATTAAATGCAGAAACGCACAGCCCTTATTATTCGGTCTTTGGAAAAACCAAAATGATGGAGCAATTTAGATTAGTGTTAGACAATAGTATTATATTGGATAGGAAATTAAACAAGATAAACGAAAATACTACGCTTTTAAAAGCCGGATTATCCAATCGAATAAATATAAAACTCACGTATTATAATAGAATTGTTGGCACTTCTA
This sequence comes from Cytophagaceae bacterium, assembly GCA_031414675.1. Classification (GTDB taxonomy): domain Bacteria; phylum Bacteroidota; class Bacteroidia; order Cytophagales; family Spirosomataceae; genus Leadbetterella. Next base: position 226 of record JANNWE010000538.1, on the reverse strand, counting down.
GTTCTGCTTTGTTTTTTCAAGGGGGTTATTTTGGTTCTGACCCATACAACATATATTTTGGTCAGCGAGCCCTTTACTTCCGATTTGGAATTTCGTTTTTATATTTTGAATATCAATATAGCTAAATACATATGAATTTTTCCAGTAGTTTTCTAAAAAACATGGTATCAAAAAAACAAATAAAGTCTGTTTTTTTTCAGGTAATAGATGCCTTAAAATATTCTTG
>JANNWE010000537.1:0-10770 GCA_031414675.1 Cytophagaceae bacterium | reverse complement strand
CCTAGATATACTAGCTATCCAACCGTACCAAATTGGAATTCAGATATTTTTAAGGAGAGGGTATGGCAAAATAAATTAGCTGATTTATCTGATTTTCAGCTTCAAAATGAAGGAATATGTATATATATTCATTTACCCTATTGTGAAAGATAATGCACCATTTGTGCATGTCATAAAAGAATTACAAAGAATCATGAAGTAGAGGAATCCTATATAGCAGCTTTACTATCAGAATGGCAAATGTATGTAAGGACTTTCAAAAACAAGCCAAGCATTAAAGAAATTCATTTGGGAGGAGGAACACCCAGTTTTTTTTCTGCAGAAAATCTAGAAATGCTAATAAATGGGATTTTAAAAGAAGCTGAAGTGGCTGAAAACAAAGCATTTAGTTTTGAAGGTCATCCAAATAACACCACAGAGCATCATTTACAAACTTTATTTAATTTAGGATTTCGAAGAGTTAGTTTTGGAGTTCAAGATTTCAATACTATTGTTCAAAAGGCTATTCATCGGATTCAAAGTTTTGAAACAGTAAAAAATATTACAAAAATTGCTAGAGCTATTGGATATACTTCCATTAGCCTTGACCTAGTTTTTGGACTTCCTTTTCAAACGGAAGATACCATCAAGCACACCATTCTGAAGACTCTAGAGCTTAGACCCGACCGAATTGCATTTTACTCGTATGCTCATGTACCATGGATAAAAGGAAATGGGCAAAGAGGCTTTAGTGATGAAGATTTGCCTAGACCTTCTCAAAAAAGAAAATTGTATGAATTGGGTTTACAAATGTTTGAAGAAGCAGGTTATTCAGAAATCGGCATGGATCATTTTGCATTACCCGAAGATGAACTTTTTATTGCGATGAAAAATGGCACTTTGCATCGCAATTTTATGGGATATACTACACAAACATCAAAAAATCTCATAGGACTAGGTGCTTCAGCGATTAGTGAAATTTTCGGGGCTTTTAGTCAAAATCACAAAGATATTGCCACCTATAAGCAGCTGATATTCGATTCTCAATTTCCCGTGGAAAAAGGGCATGTGCTTTCTAATCAAGATCAGTTTATTAAAACTCAGATACGAAATATAATGTGTGATTTTGAAACAACATGGTCATTAGAGGAAATGAATCTTGTTAATTTTGAATCTATTTTTTATGCTTTAGAGGGATTCCAAAATGATGGTTTGTTATATTTTACTTATAATTCTGTTAAAGTTGCTGAAATTGGGAAACCATTCGTAAGAAACATATGCATGGTATTTGACCAATATTTGGATTCAGAATTAAATACAGAAAAAATATTTTCACAAACAATTTAAAGGTATTTTAAAAAGTTCCACAGTTTTCTTTTTTGTAAATAAGCTAAATCATTTTCATTACTAAAAGCTTCTTTTTCAAAACAAATACTCCGGTAGGCTTTATCAAAATTTTTGGTTCTTAAATATCGGATTAACCATTCTGAAAGATACCAAACATAAAAAACAAGCACAAGCATTTCTGCTTGTTGCCTCAAGTGTATCTTTTCATGATTAATGAGAGTCTCATTGGGCAATTTATGTTTAGTAAAAACAAATGGCCACAAAGCAATACCACTAATATTTGTAAATTTTATGCCACTAAATAGAATCAAATTTGATTATTTTTATTTGCAAATTAGTTTTAAACTTTTTTAGATTCAAATTATAGGATCCTTAATTTAATTTAATTTTGTATTTATTTTCGCAGGTTTTATTATAAACCGTTAAATAAATGGGTTCTTTAAAACTAGATTTTTGAATCATTTTCAAGGAAGGAAGTTTTCCAAGCGATAAATTATCTTTGTCCTTCCATTCATAGCTATAATCTTGGTCTTTATTAAAAGCTAACAAATTAATTTCATCCGCATTTTGGTTAAAATCATAACTTGCTTTTGGTGATTCCTTTATAATTAAATCAATCATCCCTCCTAAAATCTTATTGTCTTTGTAAATTCTGAGGATATATTGCCCGCTTTGCTTTGCATCTGCATTTTCAAAATATATTTTCCTTTGGTAGGATCTAAAGCCATTCGGCCCTTCCCAAACTAAAAGCCCAGAATCTTCCATTTTTGGAGCTTCTAGCAGTACTTTGGTACCTTCACAAACTTCCAATTTTTCAAATAAACTTGGTAGCTTCTCCTTATCTAGATCAATTACTTTTTCTAATTGAAAGGAATAATAGAACATTTTGCTGGTATCTTGATGGAAATTAGCGTGTGCAATTTCCAATTGGATCTTAGAAAAATTTGCAGGTGATTTTTGCAATGAAAAAAAGCTGGAACAACAGAAAAGTAAGGATATAATCATAATCTTAATTGGTAGTATAAATATTACCAATGCTTTCCACAATTATTAAGCTATACTTTTGGCACGAAACATCAAAAAGTAAATCTTTATTTATTGCACTTCCTCTACAATTACTCTCATTTCTTTTAAAAGGGGATTCCCAAATTGGGTAATAAATGCAACATCATTTGCGTCACGACCATAAGCAAGTACAATTCTACCGGCTAATGTTTTTTCTTGAACGGCATCAAAAGTAAACCATTTTCCTCCAATAAATACTTCAAACCAAGCATGTAAATCCGAATAAGGCAGGTCTTTAAGGAAGCCTACAACCATTCTTGCTGGAATATTTATACTTCTACAAAGTGACATGGCTAAATGTGCAAAATCTCTACAAACACCCACTTTATTTTTTAAAATATCGTTTGAATTCGAAGTATAAAAAGAGAATCCATATTGATAGGAAATGTTTTCATATATCCATTTGCAAATGGCCAAAACCTGGTCGTTTCCTATTTCTATGTTTTTAGTGATTTCAAACGCTAAATTAATAATTTCGGGGGTATCCGAATGGCAATATCTACTTGGAAGTAAAAACTGAATGGCTTCAAAAGGCAAATCTTCTATTAAAACATATGCAGCATTAAGGTCTCTCTTTACTTCAGAATCCACAATAACTACATTCTCAATTTTTAATTCTACTTCACCTTTTTCAAAGAGCATTCTTTGACAAGCATTTCCAAAATTGTCGGTATAATGAAAAATTTCAATAGAAGGAGTAACGGTCATAACATCAGTCAAAACTTGTTGATCGATGTCTTTACGAGGGCTAAGCACTGCAATTATTGGTGTAGGATACTCAATTTGGTACACAAAACATGCACTTGCTTTTAATTTCATTTAACTTTGGTTTCTGAAACAAAGGTACACTTTTTTTTTCATTTTTTTGGTTCAATTTTAGCTCTTTCAATTGAAGCTTTTTTAAAATTCGCTCCATCTGCTACCAATTTTATTTCAATACTATAGGGAGAAATTGTTAGCTTTTACTTTAGATCCAGGTGTTTGATTTTTTTTTCAAAAATTATTTATCTTTTCTCAACCGTTTATCATATTTGTTTTAAAATACTTGTTTTTCAAAATAGATTTGTTGTATTGAATTAGGAAAAGAGTAAAAGGAAGACTGAAAAAGCGTATCTAAAGAATTATTTTATTTTTTACAAAAATTAAATGCTTGAAGTTAATCAGTACGAAAAAAAATATGCTAATCATCTCATATTAGCTATAGATCAATTAGAAATAGCCAAAGGTATTCATTGGTTTGTAGGGAAAAATGGTTCGGGTAAATCCACATTTTTTAAGTCTATTGCTGGAATTGTGCCTTTTTCGGGGAAATTATTAGTAAACGGACTTTCTCCTCAAAACAAAAAATGCAAATTGGTAACAAATTATTCTGAGGCAGAGGCTCAATATCCAGATTTTGTAACTGCTAAAGACATTTTAAAATTTATTGCATATGCCAAAAAAGCCGAAAAAGGACAATTAGATCTCTTAGTTTCAAAACTAGGTGTTGATTTATATTGGGAAAATACTATTGCCACATATTCTAGTGGAATGTTAAAAAAGGTTTCATTGGTAAGCGGTTTTTTGGGAAAGCCCTCTTTAATTGTCTTAGATGAACCCTTTATTTTGATTGATGCCCCATCTATAGAGAATTTGTATGCTTTAATCAATGAATATCATCTGGAACGAGATGTATCTTTTTTCTTGTCTTCTCATCAAGATCTGATTCCAGACAAACTACACATAAATAGCGTTTTATTGGTTGATAATCAAACCATTGTATTTAAATGAGAGACGTTATCAAACTATTTTATAAAACGATAATTTGGGATTATTACCGACAAAATACCTTATTTATTCTTGTTGTAATCTTATTAGGGTTCGGTTTTTTAAGCGGAGCAGAACACCAAGCCATCATAAAAAATGCTTTACAAAATCCTCCTATTTTAGCTTATATTTTTTTATTGTGGATATTTCACAGCCTAAAAACGATATTCTTTGTTTTAAGAAGATTTTCAGAAAAAAAATTCAGGTTTTTATTTGCTATTACTTTGTTAAATTTTTGGCAAAGGATTTCAGTTTTAATTTTTCTTCAGTTTTTATTGATTCAATTAACATTTCTGTATGCCTTATTAATGTTAAACTTTGCCATAAGTTGGCAGTATTATAGTCAAGCTCTCTTGATTTTACTTTGTAATATTTTTATTGTAATTCTTGGTGCCTTACTATTTGAAAGTAGATTGAATAAACTGCCAGAAAAAAAGCTTTTTTTTGATTATACTATTTTTAAATTTAATAGAATTCCAAGTCCGTTTATCTTATTTTTTCATAAATACCTTATTAATAAGCAACCAATTTTGTTCTTAAGCTCAAAGGTATTTAGTATTTTAACTGTAGTATTTGCCATTTGGATTTATCCTACTGACGATTACGATGCTCGGCTTTTTAGCATTATTGGCGTTGTAATTGTTGCTTCGCATTTAAAAATAGCGAGTAATTTTATCTCTTTTGAGTCTGACAACTTAAAATTTTACAGAAATTTACCATTTAATAATTGGACAAGAATCCTGTTTTTGATTGCGAGTTATTCAATTTTAGTTTTACCCGAATTTCTCATTTTGATATTAAATATTCCATTAGACATTCCGATTTTTTATGGAATTGAATGGCTAGTATTTGTTATTAGTTTGATTTTTTTTACTCATAATTTAAATTATGTAATTCATCTTTCGGAGGATTTTAAAATGAAATGCTACTTTTTTGGGTCTATTGGTATAATTCTTATCCTTTTGAGCCATTTCTCTTTAATTTTATTTAGCCTTATCTTTTTAATTTTGGCTTCTCACTTATTTTTTAAGAATTATCCTACCTTTGAAATGCATGATTAAGCTTCAGTGAGCAAAGAATAATTAGAAAATATTCTTTAGAATAGGCAAATAATATTTTGTTTTTTTTAAATAAACTTTATTAATGGTGTCTTTTTTTCTTATTATTAAAATAATGCCCTAGATTTTTAGTTCTCAAATTTTTTATTATTTATATTTGATTTTTTAATCAATAATAAACTTTAAAGATCAAACTCTATGAGAAAAATTCTACTGGTCAGCTTTATGCTGATTTGGGTTGGTAGCGTAATGGCTCAATCAAAAAACATTTCTGGAAAAGTTACCTCTGGCTCTGACAATTCTGGAATTCCAGGTGTGAGTGTACGTGTAAAAGGCACATCCAAAGGAACTACCACAAACGCAGACGGAGCTTTCACAATTGAAGCTTCCTCTTCAAACATTTTAACATTTTCAGCAATTGGTTTTGCATCTAAAGATGTGAAAATTGGAAATTCTACTTCTTTATCTGTTACCTTAACAGAAGATGAAAACAACCTCGATGAAATTGTAGTCTCGGGCCTTGCCACAAACGTAAAGCGTGGTAATTTAGCAAACGCAGTTTCTTCTCTCTCTGCAAAAGATTTAACAGGTACTACCACTCCGATTACTACCGATGGAGCCATGCAGGGAAAAATAGCAGGTGCAAACATTGTTTCCAATGGCTCAATGCCCGGTGGAGGTTTTAACATGCAGTTTAGAGGAGTTTCCACTTTGGGTTCTTCTGCTTCTCAGCCCCTGTTTATTGTTGATGGAGTGTATATCGACAACAGCCAAAATTCAACAGGTAGGTCTCAAGCCAACAAAGCTGTGGGAGGGTCCTCAGCTTCAGCTCAAGATAATAATGCCAACCGTTTAGCTGACTTAAACCCAGATGATATCGAGAATATCGAAATTTTGAAAGGGGCTTCTGCCGCGGCTATTTATGGAACAAGAGCAAATGCTGGGGTGGTTATTATCACTACCAAAAGAGGCAAAGGTGGAAAAACAAAAATAAATTTTGGTCAAGATTTTGGTGCTGCTAAAGCATATGCTTTCTATGGTGGTTCTTCATGGACTGCCGCCAAAGCGGAAGCTATTAACGGTGCTTCTGGATTAGCCGCTTTTAATGCAGCTGCTGGAAAATATACCGACTGGGAAAAAGAAATTTTCGGCGAAACAGGTGCTATTAAAAATACACGATTAAGTTTCACTGGAGGCTCCGACAAAACAAGTTTTTATGTAAACGGAAGTTATTCGGATGAAGATGGTATTGTAAAGAACACTGGATTTTCTAGAGCTTCAATTCGAACTAATATCGATCATAAAGTTACAAAATGGTTAGATTTAGGTGTTAATTCAAACTTTATTTTGAGTGATAATGATAGAGGTTGGGCTGGAAATGACAATTCAAATACCAATTATGGATATAATATTCCTTATACTCCTAATTATCTTCAATTGTTTCCAAATGCTTTAGGCGTATATCCTGATAGCCCAGTTGGTGAAAATCCTTTGGCTATTAGAGACCGTTCAGTTAATAATCAAAAAGTAAATCGTTTTATTGGAGGTTTGAACTTAACTGCTCGAGTGTTAAACAAGGAAAATAGTTCATTAACAATTAAACTAAATGGTGGAGTGGATTACCAAAACGGTACCGCTAAAATTTGGTTACCTTCTGACCTACAATCCCAAAAGAAAGAGGCTAACCCTGGCTTTGGACAAGATACTAGGGTGGAATCTTCTAATTATAATCTTCAATTGGCAGCTGTTCATACGTTAACAACTATGGATGGAAGGCTGAATTTTAACAGTTCTGGAGGTATTGTGCAGCTTGGTACAATTACTAATATTAATTTTATAAGGGGAAGAGGATTGCCTGCAGGAGTATCTAATGCTTCAAGAGCGGCTGCTTTTGAACAAGATGTGGAATATAGAAGAAACACAGATCAAGGCGTATTTTTGCAAGAAGAAGTTAATTTTGATGATAAAATTATTGCATCTGGTGGAGTTAGGTTTGATAGATCTACGCTAAATGGAGACCCTAACAAATGGTTTGCATTCCCTAGGGCCTCAGTAGCTGGAAATTTACATAAATTTGGAACTTGGGCTGTTGATGGTCCAATTAGTCAACTAAAAGGTAGAATTGCTTATGGACAAACGGCAGGTTTACCGAACTGGGGTACTTTATATTCTCAGTTGTTAGTAACCGGAGTTGGTGGACAAGGTGGCTTACAACCATCCACGATACTTGGTAATGTTGATATTCAGCCTGAAAGAGCAACAGAATTAGAATATGGTGTGGATTTGGGTTTGCTAAAAAATAGAGTTACCGTAGAATTTACTGTTTACAATAAAAAAGTATTTGATTTAATTCAACCTTTAACCACAGCACCAACTACTGGAGTTACTTCAACTAACGTAAATGCAGCAGATTTAACTAATAAAGGAATTGAGCTGACTATTGGAGGTGATATAGTTAGAAAGCCTAATTTAACTTGGTTTGTTCAGCCGATTTATTGGTATAACCGTTCGGAAATTACTAGATTAGATATACCTGAGCGTTTAACTGGAGGATTTGGAGCAACTTTTGGTCAATGGAGAGTAAAACAAGGTTTTTCACCAACTCAGATTGTTGGTCAGCCTAGAACTAACCCTGCTGATCCGACTTCATGGACAGTTTATGGAGACCAGCAACCTAAGTTTGAGTTTTCTTTAAATCAAAGAATTACATTCTTTAAGAATTTTGAATTTTCCGCTTTAGCTCATTATCGCCATAAATTTACAGTGGTTTCCTTGGCAAGAGTATTGTGGGATGAAGGCGGAAATACATATGATTGGAACGATACAGACCAAGCCGGTGATGGAAAAACTGAAAACGGAAACTATCGTCAGAATGTAAACGGATTAGATGAAAATGGAAAACCAAAACCTGGGTATAATCCAATTCAAACGAGTTTCTTCAAATTACGTGAAGCTTCACTTTATTATAAAATTCCAAAAACAGTACTTAATAAAACCTTTAAAAATACTTTTGAAGGAGTAAAAGTAGGTTTCTCAGGAAACAACTTGTTTAGATGGACCGATTATACTGCTGGATATGACCCAGAAAATTCAAATTTTGGTTCTTCTGCTTTAGGTAGTGGTGTAGATATTGGTAGTGCTCCATTGGTGCGCAGAGTAATGTTCCATTTAAGTCTTGATTTTTAATTTTTTAATACATAAAGAAATTTTAATATGAAAAATAAAATAAAATATATCATTGGTTTTTTAATGTCAAATTTGATGTTAAATTCTTGTGAATTAGAAACAGTTACCGACCCTAATTTCCCTAGTGTAGGTGCGGTAACAAATAATGCTACTAAAGCCCAGATGGATGCTTTATCAGTAGGGCAGTTTTCGTTGGCAAGAAATGGTGTAGCGACGTACACTCAGGTAGTTGGAGTAGTTGGAAAAGAGTTATTTAATTTTAATTCTACAGAATCAAGATGGTGGACTGAATTAAATGGAATAAGACCAATAGATAACTCTGCTTTTTATAATACGGCCACAACTGCTTTTGGTTTGCCAGTTCGCCAAGCAAATATTACCATAAAAGCATGTGATAATACTACTTTTATTAATGATCAACAAAAAAATGCTTACAAAGGTATAGCCAATACTTTTAAAGGATTAGCCTATTTATATATGTTGAATGCGCAAGGCAAAAATGGAATTCGTTTAAATGTGGAAGACCCGTTTAATCCAACTAAGTCCGCTACTTATGCGGAATCTTTAGCTGGAATAGCCAAGGTATTGGATGAAGGTGTTAGTCAATTAGATGCCGCAGGAGCTACTTTCCCTTTCACATTACCTTCGGGGTTTTCAGCAGGAAATGCAGGAACTGCACTAAACACTCCTGCTGGTTTTAAGAGGTTTAATAGAGCAATAGCTGCAAGGGTGGCTTTGTATCAAGGAGACTTTGCTAAGACTACTACTTTGGTGGGCCAGTCTTTTATTGACTTAGCTGGTGATATTAATATCGGGCCTAAGCATACCTTTAATCCTTCAGCTCCTGATTTTGCTAATCCTTTATTAAACACAGCCTCTGTAAGAATTGTGGCCAATGAAAAAATATGGGATGCTGCTGACAAAGCGGATAAAAGGTTATCTAAAGTGGTTGTACAAACTCCAGCTATTTCGTATGCGGCTGCAGGAGCTTCTTATTCAAGTAAATATCTAGCTGGTCTTTACAAAGGAGGATCTGATATGGTGCCAATTATTAGAAATGAGGAGTTGATTCTAATAGCCGCTGAAGCAGCTGCACAAACAGGCAATACCGCTGAGGCAGTAAAGCACATTAACATAGTTCGCAAAGCTGCTGGATTAAAAGACTATGCAGGACTAACAACAAAAGATGGGTTAATTGATGCCATATTAAGTGAAAGATTTTATTCCCTTTGGTATGAAGGCCATCGTTGGGTAGATATGAGAAGGCTGAATAAGCTTTCGTTAATCGAATTGCCTGTAGCAGGAATGAAGGTTTTAGAAAATATGGAACGCCCGGTTCAAGAAGTGAATTGGGATAACAGAATAGTGAAATAAAATTAGTTTTTTGTATTTTCTTAGACGCCATCTGTTTTCAGATGGCGTTTTTTTTATTAAAAAGGTTTCTTTTTGTAAGAAGATTATCAAATAATGAAAAAATAAATATAATTTATCGTATTAAAAATTGCACTTTTTGTTTATATTTTAACATATTTTAACTTTTGTCTCTTCATAAATTTTTTACTTTATTTAATATAATTACATTAGTTCTTTAACTTAAATTAACTTTAAAAATCAAACTCTATGAGAAAAATTCTACTCGTCGGCATCTTGCTGGCCTGTTTCGGGCTCTCGTACGCCCAAACAATCAACATTACTGGTCAAATTTCTACGAAAGAAGATAATTCAAATCTTCCTGGGGTTAGTGTGGCTGTAAAAGGTACATCTAAAGGCGTTACAACCGATGTAGATGGAAAATACAAAATATCTGTCAATAAGGGAGATGCTTTGTTATTTAGTTTTATTGGATTTTCTTCTCAAACTGTGATTGTGGGAAATCAAAGTGTCATTAACCTGCAACTTAAAGCTGATCCTTCTCAGTTAGAAGAAGTGGTTGTGACAGCTCAAGGAATCCGTAAGAATGTAAGAGAGATTGGTTATGCTTATTCAAAAGTTAATACGGATGACATTACGGTAGGTCGGTCTCCTCAATTGGCTCAAGCCCTTTCGGGAAAAGTAACTGGTTTGGCAGTTTATAATGTAAACAACAGTGTTGATCCTTCTGTAAAAATTGTATTAAGAGGTTTTCGATCTTTAACTGGCAACAACGAAGCTTTAGTAGTTTTAGATGGTATGCAAACTACTTCTACGGTACTGGCTTTAATTAACCCCAATGATATTGAGACTGTATCCATTTTGAAAGGTGGGCAAGCTGCTACATTATATGGTTCTGCGGGTATCAATGGTGCAATTGTAATTACTACAAAGAAAGGAGAAAAAGGAAAATTAAAGT
>JANNWE010000536.1:0-2621 GCA_031414675.1 Cytophagaceae bacterium | reverse complement strand
GTGGTTCTAAAACCCATTACTGGCTTTCCAGATTTCAAATATTCTTCAATATATGCAAGTTGGTCATTGGGTAATTGCCTCCAACGTAAGAAAAAAACCGCCAAATCAGCACTTTTTAAAATTTCAAGTCCTGGAATATTTTTTTCGGAATTTTGATTGGGATAAGCAGTTAATACTTTAGTGGCAAAGCCATAATTCTTCTCAAGCTCTGTAGCAATTAATGGTAACGTTTGCTCCCCAACATATTCATGATCACCACAAACAAAAACAATTAGAGGTTTTTTTTGCCCATAGGATGGATTTGCAAATCCAAAAAATAGGATAAACACAAGGGAGAATACCAATTTGAGCATAATTTAAATGGATTGGGGTTGAATTTGAATTTTGCAAACGATAATTTTGAAAATTCGGTTAAATTTACTGAAAATGTATCAAATACAAAAAAAATGATAACTGAATATTTGGATTGTTTGAAAAAGCAAATGGAATATTACAAATTGTTGGGTGAAAAGACTTTTGAGCAAATAACCGAAGAAAAATTTTTTTGGAAGTACAAACAGGAAAGTAATAGTATAGCCAACATTGTTAAGCATCTCTCAGGAAATATGCTTTCCAGATGGACAGATTTTTTAACAACCGATGGAGAAAAGGCCTCTCGAAATAGAGAAAGTGAATTTGAAAGTACAATTCTAAGCAAAGCAGAATTATTAGAGACATGGAACATGGGATGGAAGTGCTTTTTTGATGCATTGGAAATGATAAACGACGAAAATTTCAATCAAACTATTTATATTAGAAACCAAGGGCACAGTATTATGGAGGCCTTAAATAGACAATTGGCACACTACCCGTATCATATCGGGCAGATTGTTTTTATTGGCAAAATGATTTTGGACAAAAAATGGCAATCCTTATCTATTCCAAAGGGGAAATCTGGTAGTTATAACGAAGAAAAATTTTCTAAGCCTTTAGCAAAGCGGCATTTTACAGATGAATATTTGAGAAAGAAATGAATTTCGTTTTTTAGCTAAGAAGATAAGGCTTAAATTCGCACCGAAAAAACAAAGATAAATGAAAGCTATTTTAGTATATTGTGGGGCAAATTCTGGCAATAAACCTATCTATAAAGAAACTGCCAAAAACCTAGGTTTAATGTTTGTAAAAAAAGGAATCCGACTTATTTATGGAGGTGGAAGTTTGGGCTTAATGGGTGAAATTTCAACAACTGTAATGGAGAATGGTGGCGAATCAACAGGAATAATTCCTCATTTTCTTGATAAATTAGAAGTAGGTAATCCAAATCTTACGGAAGTAATAAAAGTGGAAACCATGCACCAACGTAAAGCTTTGATGGAAGAACTATGCGACGCCATAATCACCATTCCTGGAGGATATGGAAGCATGGATGAACTTTTCGAAATTATGTCTTGGTCACAGCTTGGGTTACATAATAAACCTGTTGGATTATTAAATGTAAATCACTTTTATGATCATCTCATTCAACAACTCGATGTAATGGTGGAGGAGGGATTTTTAAGAGCAGAAAATAGGGCATTGCTAATAATTGATGAAACAATTGATGGTTTGTTGTCTAAGATGGAGGCTTTCGTCCCAATTCAAAATACCCCAAAATGGCTGGATAAATCGGGAATCTAAAATAAAAAAATCAAATTTATTTTCAAATTCTAGGATAAAAAATTGTACTTTAAGTAGTATTGAAAGAATCGAATTTGGGGAAAAAAGTACTATCTGGACTTAGCAAAAAATTTATAACTACAAAGATTAATAATTTGCATGTTTATGAAATTTTTCATTGATTATTTTCTTACAATCAAAGTTGAAAAACGGTTTAATAAAAACATAATTGACTTAAATTTAATGCCTTGTGATTTGTATTTCTAAATTGTATTGATTAACTTCGATAATGTTTAACCCTAAATAATTATTTATGAACACTTCAAAATTGATTTTTGGAACGCTATTAGGCTTTGTTGGGTACTTTATGGGAGGCTTTGTAATGTACACTATTGTTTTTAAAGACTTACTCGCAAGCACAAATCCAGGAATGACCTCCGTGCAAGCAGAACCCAATATGATTGCTTTAGCAATTGGAAATCTAGCAGCTAGTTTTTTAATAACCTACATTTTTGAGAAATGGGCGGGCATTAGAACCTATCTCTCTGGGGCTATTTCGGGATTTATCATTGGGGCTTTAATTGCATTTAGCTACGATTGTATGTTATTAGGCACCACTACCTTGATGACCTGGAGTGGAGTTATGGTTGATGTTGTGGTCTATGGACTCATTTCGGCCATAGCGGGGGCACTTTCGGGATGGATGTTAGGTTTTAAAAGGGCATAAATCTAGTAAAACTATATAATTTGCCTAAAGGATAGTGAAAAATAGACGCTTTCTTTTAGGCATTTTTTATGCTGTTCAATGTACTTCTGTATTTATTTTTCAATACTCAATAGACTTCCTTACCAATGTCACTTCCAAATAATTGAGTCCAGTTTTAACTTTTATGTTGTCAGAAACATTGCAGTTCGTATTGAAAAGAATAGTCTAAAATATTTTTTTAGTCATTTCGTCTACAAATATTTTAATTTCTAGATATATT
>JANNWE010000535.1:0-20216 GCA_031414675.1 Cytophagaceae bacterium | reverse complement strand
GCTAATTGTAGCAGGTAAATGTGACAAAATATAAAGCATGAGTGTTTTTTTGGAGTGTTCTTATTGCCATAGTATTGGGTTAGTTTTTAATTTTGTAACATTAACAAATAAGTAAAATGTATCCCATGTGTTCAGAGTCCCTGGCGGAGACTCTGAACGGACGAAAGTATCTAAACCAGTCATAAATATGGTCATAAAGGTTGGTTTTTAGTTTCAGATTAAGACAATTGTCGTCGGTATATGTGACAAAATATAAAGCATGAGTGTTTTTTTGGAGTGTTCTTATTGCCATAGTAGTGTGTTAGTTTTTATATTGTAAGATTAACAAATAAGTAAAACCCTTGTGTTCAGAGTCCCTGCCGGAGACTCTGAACGGACGAAAAAAGAAAAAAGAGAAGTAATACTCCTCTTTTTTTCTACTTAACCCTATAAACCCTTATAAACAAACATTTATAATTCTACAACTATTCTAAAATTTTGTACTCCACTCTCCTGTTACTTTTTCTAGCTTCTTCTGAAGTATTTTCAGCTACAGGTTTAGTATCACCGTATCCTACAAATTTTATTCTTTTTCCATCTATCCCTTTCTTAACTAAATACTCCCTGACATTGTAAGCCCTTTCTAATGACAATTTTTTATTTTGTGTAGGATCGCCCTGATTATCCGTGTGTCCTTCAATTTGAATTTTTAATCCTTTATTTTCACTTAAATAAAATGCCAAGAGATTTAATTGTTCAAAAGAATCTTCTAAAATCTTGTCCTCTCCTATATTAAAATACACTTTGTCTAATTTAAAAGACTTTTTTTCTTTGTCAATAATTTCTCCAATTGTAATTTCAGAATTAGCACTTGGTGAAGTTTTTAAAGTGTCCAATTCTACAACACTTATTTTTGCTTTTTTGTTTGGTTCTAAATAAATATCTTTTTGTAAACTTCCTTTTGATTTAATTGCACTAATTCCAAAGCCTTCTTCTAATCCTTCGTAGCCTTCTGCAGTAACTTTATACTCAAAATCAGTTCCCAACAGCATAAACTCGTAAGAACCTGATCTTGATGTTTGAATAGAATCTAAAATGGCCTTACTTTTAGAATTAAGGCAAACGATTTTTGCCGAAATGGGCTTTTCAGTTGCTGCATCTAAAACTTTACCATATAGTCTGAATTCTTCTGTTAAATCTGCCTCTTTATTTTTATCTAGGTTGGAAGACACTTCACCTTCTGCCGGATTTATTATGGAGATACCAGAGAAGTTCCAAAAAGTAAATCCTTCGTTTTTATCGGAACTACTTTCAACAAAATCTATAACTTCATACCCTTTAGGCAATTTTTCAAAATAGACTTTAAAAAAATACTTTTTCCCTTGTTCCACATTTTGCCTTTCAGGTGCCACTGGAATATCTTGAGATCTTAAAAATTTAAATTTCTTTCCATCCTCAGTTTTCAAATAGGAGCCTGATTGAATGCTTATTGTGCTTCCGCCAGATTCTTGCATCATTTGTTGAAGCAAGAAATTACGCATCATAGCGTTCATTTCATTAAACTTTTCTTTTTCTTTTGGGTTTTCATCAAAATACTCTTTCAATACTTCTTTCGAAGTCTTGGCTAAAAACTGCATATAAACAACCGTGTTGTTTTCTGCTATTTCTATTTTATTGATAAAAACATCTTTGGTTGACTTCTTCTTAATTTTTGGATTAGGAGTAATTTGTGCATTAGCCCCAAGAATACTAAAAATTAATGAAATGAAAAAAAACCGTCTCATTGAGTAGAATAAATTTTAAGGAAAAGATTTAACATAATTTATTCCTTAACGAATCAGGAAATAGATTAGTTTTTATAAATTGTTAATAAGTGTTAAAAAAATAGTATTTAATTTAAAGCTAGACTTACACATTTTTTCATTTTCGAAAGGCCAATATTGGCAACCTCCTGTGCATCCATTTTCCAATACTCTTCATTAAAAAGTTCTAATGACAACACAATAGGGGTATTCTTTTTATTTAAATCCCTTAAAATATCAGTAATAGGTGCTACGCCATCACCTGGCATTATCCTTTTTCCATCTGTCATTTTTTTTCTGTCTATTCCCAAAGGATAATCATTCATATGGAAAATTTGGAGGTGATGCCCGTCAATGAAGTTTAAAACTTCATTTTGAGAGCCCCCTTTATACAAATGATAAACATCTGCTAGAATACAAGCATTGGGCACTCCGCTTTCAGAGGCCACCAATAAAGTTTCACCAAAAAGATTCAAATTCTCTGAAAATCCCCAAAGTTCCAGCTGAGGTTGTACATTCCATTTTTTACCTAATTCACACACTTCATAAAATCTTTTTGCCGCAAGTTTTAAATCTATTTTTGGAAGCAATGTTGCCCCAAAAGGTGGGGCCGCTATCCTTTTGCAACCAATCTGAGCCAACATATCCATCTCGCGTTTTAATTGCTCTAAAGCGGAATTTCTTTCAACTTCATCATCGACAATCCATTTTGCAAATCCTATCGCGTCTTCGATTACAATTCCTAGATCTTTTGCTTTTTGTTTTACATCTGATAACTTACCACCAGATTTTACAAATGCTTCTAGTGTTTTCATCCAAATCTCAATACCGTCAAAACCCGCTTTGGCTGCTAATTCTATTTCTGCCATAAGGCCTAGATTCTGTTTGCTTATAGTACTAGTATTCAGACAATAAGAAAAGTTAGACTTCCGTTTTGCTGCAAAAGATACCGAAGGAATAGCAGCTAAGGTGGTACCTATAGCAACGGTAGTTTTTAAAAGATTTCTTCTTGAAACCTGAGAATTATTTTCTTCTAACATTTTGGGAATATAATTTGGTCAAAGTAAAAAAATAGTACATGAAAATCAATATGTGTATATTAAATCACCAATTACTAATTTTAGAATAAGTCTTGGCTAATTAATGTAAAATTGGTTCTTTTGTTTCTAGCATTAAAATTAAAAATAATTTCTAGAAAAGGTTCTCAATCTCTTAGATCTTTTCCAATCATTTTTTCAAAATTTTTGACTTCGCCCATCATAACTAGAATATCTATATTTGTTAAAACATGATCTAGTTTTATATGCATATCTACCGAAGATTTTTGGACTTTCATTCCTAAAAAATTTTTCCTTTCCTCAAAATATTTAATAGCTATTAATTTTAAATCATACTTTGATTCAAAGTCTACACTTTCGATGGTTCTGCCTAAATATCTTCCTGGTACTTCAATTTCAATAATGCTGCAATTGTCTGACAAGTCAAAAGATTCCACAACTCCTTGCATTTCAAGCTGTTTTGCAAACATTTCTGCTGCTATTTCTTCCGGATTAAAAATGGTTTCAATTCCAATCGACTCTAAAACTGTTCGATGAATGGGGTTTATTGATCTACCAATAATCTGCTTGGCGTTATATTGTTTCATTAATGCCGTTGTAATAATGGAAGCTCCCACATCCTCACCTATGGCAATTACTACAATGTCTGCTTCTTTTATGGGCAATGATCCAAACGATTTTGCTTTGGAAGAGTCAAGACTTATAACATGTGTTATTTTATCTTTTAATTGCTCAACAACTTCTAATCGGCTATCTACTCCAAAAACCTCATGACCAAGTTCTGTAAGACGCACAGCTAATGTAGAGCCGAAATTGCCTAAACCAACAACTATATATTTCATTTTATTAAAAAAAAATTATAAAACTTGAACACTATCCTTTGGATATTTATATCCATGATAATCTACTTTTTTAAAAATCCCAAAAAGCAATGTAAAAAGCCCTACCCTACCCAGAAACATAGTAATTATTAAAACCAATTTACTTCCATCTGAAAGCTTCGGAGTTAAATTTAAGGACAATCCAACTGTTCCATAGGCAGAAAAACATTCAAAAGCCACCGAATCCAAAGGCAAATGAGGGTCAAAAATGGCTATAAAAAAAATAGCAAGGCCAATTATCATCAGGGAAAGAAAAATAATAGCAAATGCTCTTGATGAAGAACTTGCTGAAATCTCCCTTTTAAAAATCTCAATGCGGTCTTTTCCACGAGCTAAAGCAATAATATTTGAAAACGCTAAAGCAAATGTAGTTACTTTTATTCCACCACCCGTAGAACTTGGAGCCGCTCCAATCCACATGAGCAAGATATAAATCAAAACAGTTCCTTGCATTAACTTTCCCATATCTACCGTGTTAAAACCGGCAGTTCGAGGTGTTACTGAACCAAAAAACGACTGAACTAATTTGCCGTATAGGCTCGTATGCTCTTTTAAAACATTTTGATTTTCAATGATAAAATAAAAAACAGTCCCAAAAACCAAAAGCACAAAAGTACTTGTTAAAACAATTTTGGAATGTATGGTTAAATTTCTGGCTTGAAAATTAAATCTTTCCTTGAAAAAAAAAGTCCGTAAAGCACTTTTAATCGTATTTTTTAAACTAGTGTATACGTCAATTACCACTGGAAATCCTATTCCTCCAAACACGATAAGTAAAGCTATCACCATTTGCACTTCATAATTATACCTTAACTTAATATTATAAAAACCGTCAGGAGCAATAGAAAAACCGGCATTACAAAAAGCTGATACTGCATGAAATGAAGAGAAAAAAACAATTTCACTAAATGTGCCTGGATAAGAATTAAAAGTGAATATAAAAATAAAAAAGGCCCCTAAAATTTCAATCAAAAAGGTGTAAAACAAAATTTTAATTAAAATCGCAAATAAGGTATTTGGTTTATCTGTTTCAATAATATTGCTCAATACCAAATGGTTGCGAAGTGACATCCCTCCTCTAAATAATATTGCAAAAAAGTTTGTGAAGGTCATTAAACCTAATCCTCCTATTTGAATAAGCACCATCAAAATATTTTTACCGAGCCCTGTAAACTTTGTAGGTACATCTATGGTACTTAGCCCAGTAACACAAACTGCACTTGTGGCGGTAAAAAGTGAGTCTATAAAAGATAGGTTTCCATTTGTGGCAGCAGGAATTAATAAAGTAGCTGTGCCACCTAAAATCACCAAAATAAAACTAAAAGTAAACAATAAAGAGGGGCTTAATAATGTATTCTTGATTTCAGCTGAAACAGCCATGAATCTTATAATAAAAAACACGGAAAGTAGAATGTATAAAAACCATTCACTTTTAAATTCATTGCTATAATTTTTTAAGATATTGAAAAGAAATAATGAAAAGAAGATGATAAAGTCTGTGATGTGTTTGCGATTAAAAATAAACTTCTCTTTACTTACTACTATTTTAACAAACCATTTTATTAAGAATAATAACATTAGTAAACGAGGAATTTGCCTCATTACGTTGTTAACACCACTTATTATATAGGGCTCTTTAGGGAAACCAATCTGGTAAATTACCAGCATAAAACCCAAAGTCAATAATAAAAAAATACTTCTGTTGAGTTTCCTTATTATGGATTGATGAATGGTGGTTATCTTATCGGAGTAATCCACCAAATGATCTTTAAAATCCAAATTTAAATTTTTTAAATTTCGAAATTCTTAAAATTTGTATAAAAGTAATTAAAGGTATTTCATTTATCAAATCTTTCAACTTCGAATTGTTTGATATCTAAACTAGGTTTTGAATTATTTATCAATTCAGCAATCATTTTACCTGATCCTGAAGCCAAGCTTATGCCCATCATTGCATGACCAGAATTAACGATTAAGTTTTTGAGCTTATTTATTCTTCCAATATAAGGTAATCCATCCGGTGAACATGGACGCAAGCCATACCAAATCCTATCTAAAGAAGGTAAAGAAACGGTATAATCTGGATAATATTCGGGAATTGATTTTAAAATTCCCTTTACTCTACTTAGATTTATTTTATCATTTAAACCCCCAATTTCCATTGTACCCCCAAACCGAACCAACGTTTGGTCCATTGGAGTAATAGCAACACGGGCTTCTACAAAAATACTAGGAATATTAATTCTCTTTCCGACTTTCTGTTCTTCTGTTACACTATACCCTTTACCAGCTTGAACAGGCAAATTAAGAGACAACTTCTTTGCTAAAAGCTCAGACCAAGACCCTGCAGCTAAAACAACCTCACTACAAGTAATAATTTCAAACTTATCCTCTTTTTTTATTTTTACCTTTTCAATCGAATTACCTTCGATTTCGAAATCCACTACTTCGGAATTGTAAATAAATTCCGCTCCGTTTTCTATTAAATAAAGCTTTAAGTTTTTTACTAATTTATTTGGATACAAATGGGCATCTCCCGTAAAAAAAACGCCTCCAGCTACATTTGGACTCAGTTCTGGCTCCAATTTATTTATTTGATCAGAATTTAGCACATTGGCCTCAATACCAATTTTATTTGCTATTTCTGCAACGTGAGCTTCTTCATCTAACACTTCTTGGCTTTTACAATACATTAAAAGTCCTTTTTCTTCAAAATTAAAATCAAACAAATTTTCATCGTTCAATTCTTTGTACAATTTCTTAGAAAGCAATCCCAAATCTCTTAATGCGGGTATTGCAAGATCGACTTTTTTTGAATTGGCGGATTTATAAAAATTTATTCCCCACTTTAATAATGACCAAGAAAACCTTGGTTTTACATAAAATGGGCTTTGGCTATCCATCATCCATTTTAAACCCTTTTCTATCATACCGGGTGCTGCTAATGGCATAAAATGACTAGGAACTACCATTCCCGCATTTCCAAAAGAACAGCCTTCTCTTCCATCAGTACTATCTAATAGAATTATTTTTCTTCCAGATTTTGAAATGTAATATGCTGAAAACAATCCAATTATACCAGCACCAATAATTACAATAGGCTTTTCTATTTTATTATGCATTATTTTATATTACTTGAAAACCAAAAGCATAAGGATCGTCCTGCTCATTAATATTAATTATATTTTCACCATAAATTCTAGCCCATCCTTCAATGCTAGGATATATAGCCTCAAAATCTCCAACTTTGGTTGTTCCTTCTACTCTTCCAATAAATTTACTTCCAATTATGCTTTCATGCACGAAATCTTCCCCCATTTTTAACATTCCTTTTGCGGCCCATTGAGCCATTCTTGCGGATGTTCCTGTGCCACAAGGCGAACGGTCTATCGCTTTATCACCATAAAAGACGGCATTTCTTGCAGAAGATTTAGCATCCATTACGGCTCCCGTCCAGAGAATATGGCTGAGTCCTTTAATTGTTTCGTTTTCTGGATGTACAAACGTATGATCTTCGTTTAATCTTTTTCTTAAAACTCTAGCCCAAGAAATAAGTTGATCCGCTGTATAGTGCTCTAAACCAGGAAAATTCTTTTGAACATCTACAATGGCATAGAAATTACCACCATAGGCTACATCCACTTTTAATAAACCCAAATCTGGACATTCAACTAATAGATTTTCCTTTGCCAAAAAAGAAGCAACATTCCTTAATTTTACAGTTTTAACCTTCCCATTTTCTTGGGTATAATCTATTTCAACTAATCCTGCCGGTGCTTCCATTCTCACTTTCCCAGCAACCTTAGGAATTATCAGGCCTTTCTCTATTCCTAATGTAATGGTGCCTATTGTTCCGTGACCACACATGGGCAAGCAACCACTAGTTTCAATAAAAAGAACCCCAACATCATTATTTGGATCAGAAGGAGGATATAAAATACTTCCAGACATCATGTCATGCCCTCTTGGCTCAAACATAAGACCTTTCCTAATCCAATCAAATTCGTTTAAAAAATGTTGTCTTTTTTCAGACATTGAATTGCCTTGTAAAATAGGCCCACCTTTGGCTACTAATCGTACAGGATTTCCACACGTATGAGCGTCAAAACAATGAAATGTTTGATCTTTTAGCATAAAAAATTAAATTTGAGGTAGAATAGGCCTAACCTTTAAAGCATCCTCAATGATTTTTAAAACCTGAGTTCTTTCCTCTCCAATTAAAGGAAGCCGAGGCTCACGGACCCATTCTGTACCCAAACCTGTAGCTACTTCAGCTAATTTTATATTTTGGACAAACTTTGTGCTGACATCCAAATGCATTAAAGGAAAAAACCATCGATAAATTTCTCTTGCTTCTTTATATCTTTCTTGCTGAATTAATTCATAAATCACCACTGTTTCTCTAGGAAATGCATCCACTAAACCTGCCACCCATCCATGTGCTCCCATCACTAAACTTTCATAAGCTAAGTCGTCCACACCACTTAATATTTTAAATCTATCTCCAAATTCATTAATTATATCTGTCATATATCGTATGTCTCCAGTAGACTCTTTCATTGATTCAAAATGCTGATTTTGAGCCAATTCCTTAAACATAGGAATTGAAATAAAAGTCTTATAAGCCAATGGATTATTATAAGCCATTACCGGAAGATCTGAGGCATCAGCCACTTTATTTAGAAAATGAAGTGTTTCTCTATCGTCAGCTGGATAACGCATAGGGGGCAACATCATTAATCCGTTTGCACCTCCCGCCTCTGAATTTTTCACAAAAGCAATTGCTTCTTTGGTAATACACTCAGCCACCGTCATAATCAAGGGAACTCGTCCTTTTATTGTCTCTTTAGCAGCGTCTAACAATGTAAATTTCTCCTCATTTGATAAAACCCCGTTTTCGCCTAAAGAGCCACAAATAATAATTCCATGTACACCAGCCTGTAGCTGTGCTTCAATATTGGTTTTAAAAGTTTCGACATCTAAAGTCTGATCTTTAAAAAAATTTGTTGTTACTGCAGGATAAACTCCTAACCAAGATGGTTTCATATTATAGTATTTTTTTTACAAAAGTAATTAAGAAGAAGCAAACAAAAAACGCAAGATTTATTCAAAAAGAATACTATTTTATCCAAAACTCATGTACATTTAATTAAATATGAATAATTTGGTAAAGAAAATTCATTATTTAGCCAATTTAAACTAATTCTTTATTATCACTTTTAAACTTTTGGTTAGCTTAAAAAGTATAGGAACAAGTTTTAAGCCGTAGAATCTCAGTTTCTTTATTTGTGAGTTATAATTTTATTAAATTTTAGTTTTGTCATGCCTCCCTGTGTTTTTTTAATCATAAGCAAAAGATCTTGGTTATCAATTATGATTTAGCCACTTTTTTATATTTACATGAGATTCAGTTGCTAGGTAAACAAATTATAATGTTGTCTTAAAAAAAAGTGGCTGATTTTTTTTATGGATACATTTATATTGAAAAAACACATTTAAAAATTACTTTGAATATCACTTTTCAACAACAACAAGGTAGCATCAATAGTCTGTAAGCTTTTTGAATCTTGATTCTGTAAAATAAACCTTGCTGATTCTTTTGCAGAATTTGAAAATTTATTTTCACTTAAAATTCGATTCAATTCTACTTTCAAATTGTTAACACTTAAAATTATTGCATCCCAAGTAGCAGGATTTATATAAATTTGTTGAGCAATATTGTGATTCAATTCGTTACTAATTTCAGCAAGCAATTGGCCATGAAACTCTTGGGAAGACAGGTTGTCATAATTCACCCTTAATAACAAATTTTGAGGCTTAATTCTTTCCAAAAACAAAGTTAAACGCTCATAAGCTTGCAATTTTAATGGGTAAATAATTTCTTGTTGAGATTTAACTTTTGCAAATTCAAATTGTTGTTTCAGATAGTTTTTAAATAAAAATAGCAAAACCAGAATCAAAAATACACTTGGCAATAACACTAAGACCATTTCTTTTATCATTCTATATTCTTTGTTTAGGTAATAAATCGTGAAAACATAGGTCAGTTTCCTTCTTACTCAAATTGATCAAAACACTTTAAAAAAAGCTTAATATCTATTTATTTTAGTGGGAAATTAATTTAATTTGAAACTTAAGCTCTCCAAACAAAACTAATGCAAATTGACCAATTTTTTAACTATTGCTTTAAAGGGCATTTCTATTTTTGCAAATTCAAAATAAATATAAGGGTGTAAAATTCAAATCTCTAAAAAAATAAAAAAAATAAAACTGATTATCACTCATTGATTATTTAAAATCTTATTTGTTTGGCATGATTTTTAGTCTTTTTATATGATTATTTAGCAAAAAGCTAAAGCAATCTTAGCATCTAGCTTATCAAAAATAAAATCTTAAAAAAAGGTTTATTAATAAATGGGGTTTCTTCCTTCTGTATTTAAAAAATATATTTTCCTGACATTAGCAATTATTTCGCTTTTGGTGGGTGTTACCTATTTTTATTTATTCGAGTTTAATAGCCCCAATGCCGCTGAATCTTATTACTTTTCAAATCTTCAGCAAACAATCACAAAAGTGGTTTCTGAATCGGACAAAGATTTATCTAGCATAGAAAAGCAATATAATGCCGTTAATCCTAAAACCTTTAATCAGATAAAGGTAAATACTAAGTACCCTTACTTTTTATTCAAAAATGGCAAGTTGTGGTATTGGTCAGATTATAGATATGTGCCTGAATATGAAAAAATAAAAGATATTCAAGACTTGCAGGTAATAAAATACAACCAAGAATATGGCATATTCAATAAAAAGAACTTTACGTTTAAAAATGATACTATTTGTGTTATTTCTTTAATAAATTTATATAAACATTACAAAAATGAAAACGATTATTTACAGTCGGGTTATGCTGATAAAATCTTTCATCCGGCTCCAAAAAAGATATCAGCTGAAAGATTTGCCGAATCTAAAGCCATAAATGGGAAAAACGGAAAAATTTTATTCTATTTTGAAAATCCTGAAAACGAAAAGATATTAAATTCAAACATCCCTAAAACTACACTTTGGATACTTTGTTTAGCCGTTTTATTTTTTAGTATTCATTTCCTGTTCATTCTAAACAATTACAGAAGAAACCATAGTTTTGGTAAAGCCTTCCTTTTATTATTAATTTTTGGAGTCGGTTTAAGATTTATCATGTTAAAAACGGGTATTCCATTAATATTATCCAATAAAGACTATTTTAATCCTTCTTTTTTTACGGGTGATCTATTTGCACCCACATTTGGGGATACTATACTAAATGCCTTGTTTTTGTTTGTGTTTCTAACAATTGTTGCCGCTTTTTATTACAGATCACGTTTGTTTTTGGATATTGTTAAAACCAATAAGAAAATCCAAAGCGTTGTCTCTATTTTTTGTGTTTTAGGTGTGATGTACATAGCATTTCTTCTTGGCGAAAAAATAGAAAACATATATGAAAACTCGCTTTACAAACTAGGCTTTTCTCTCTCTTTGAGTTTTAATATATTTATGTTTTTTACTTTAATATATTATTTATTGCTTTTAGGCATTTTCTTTATTTCGTCTCATATCTTAATATTTGTTTTTTTAAGAATTCAAAAGAACCTAAAGCATGGGTTTCTACATTGGCTTTATGCTTTTGTAATGGGCATTTTTATATTTATTTTAATTGGCGAACCTCGAAATTGTTATCTTATTGCGGGCATTTATTTTCTAATTGTGTATTTAAACCGATTGCCTCGCTATTTTTATTCACTCAGATTTCAAACTTTACTTTATTTTATTATTGCCGCTTTTTGTTTTACTTTAATTGCCATTGAGGTAATTCAATATAAAGAAAACCAAAAAAATCTTCTGGAAAAACAAATTTTTGGGCATAGATATTTGGCTGATAACGATCTTTTAGGCGAAGGTTTGCTTGAGCATTTTTCACAAACAATAAAAAATGAAGAAAATATAGTAAATGCTTTTTCTAGAAATACTCTTGCTTCCGAAGCAATAAAGCAACTAGTTAAAGACGAGTTTTTAGACATTTATTTTGACAAATATGAGGTAGAAGTAATTTCATTTGATTCCTTAGGCAATAATCTAGGCAATGAAATAGATAGCAAAAACTTGGAATTTTATAAATCAAAATTCAAAAATGTAAAATACAAAACAGAAATAAATAATTTATACTTTATAAATGAAACAGGAAACAGTTTTATTAAAGAATACATTTCATTCAATGAAATTTTAAAAGGAAGTTCCAAAATTGGCCATATAGTTTTGGATTTAAAGCTAAAAGATGGCAATTCAGATAGTGTTTATCCGGAATTGCTTTTGGATAAGAAGTTTGTTCAAAATCCTGAATCAAAAAATTATTCTTATGGTATTTTTGAAAATAATAGCAAAATATTATTTAATTCAGGAAGCTACAACTACCTAATGAATTTTTCGAAAGATGAGTTAAAAAATAATGAAATCTATAGGAAAGGTATTTCCAAAAATGGGTTTTCTCATTTTGCAATTAAAGGACAAAATCATAGAACTATTGTAGTTTCTCAAAATGAAAATTATTGGAAAAATATTCTTTCCAACTTCTCTTTTTTATTCCTACTTTCTATCTTAAGTATCTCCATATTACTAATTGCATTTGGAGGAATCTATGGCATGAGAAAATTTTCAATGAATTTCTCTACAAAAATCCAACTTTATTTAAATGCAGCATTTCTTTTACCCTTAATTATCATCATTGTTTTAACGCTAAGCGTTGTAAGAGGAACATTGATTTCAATTCAAGAAAAGTCTTTTATTGACAATACCAAAAATATAGCAGGAACTTTTCAAGTTCACTTAGAAAACTACCTAGCAGGAAAAACTAGTCGCCCATTTTTTGAAATGGAGATTAACCAATTGGCAAGAAACACAAAAGTTGATATTAATTTCTTTGATACTATTGGAAAAATAAATTTCTCAACAAGACCCCTAGTTTACCAATACAAACTTTTATCGGGCTATCTAAATCCATTGGCTTATAATAAAATTATAGAGGAAAAAGAAAATGAGTTAATAACTAATGAATCTTTAGGGTCATTAAATTATAAAACAGTATATATAGCGCTAAAGGGAAATTCAAATATTAAATATGGGGTAATTGGCATTCCTTTCTTTGACTCTAAAACTCTTTTAGAGATGCAGGTTCGGGAAGTTGTAACAATCATTTTAATTATTTTCTTGGCCATGTTCTTACTTCTTTTAGTTTTATCCTATTTTGCTAGTGATCAATTAACGTCTCCTTTAAAAATTATAGCTTCCAGATTAAAAAAGACCCATTTAGATAAAGTTAATGAAACTATTGATTGGAAGTCAAACGACGAGATAGGCCTCTTAACCCAAGCATATAATAAAATGATAAAAATGCTAGAGGAAAGTAAAATAGCCTTATCACAAAGTGAAAAACAAACTGCTTGGAGGGAAATGGCCAAACAAGTGGCTCATGAGATTAAAAATCCATTAACACCGATGAAGCTATCTATTCAGCAGCTCCAAAGAACCTTGCCTATGGACAATCCAAAATCAAAAGATAGAATTCAAAGGGCTTTAAATTCATTGACAGAGCAAATAGATAATATTAGTGAAATTGCTAATTCATTTTCGGAATTTGCCAAAATGCCTGTTCCTAGAAACGAACCTTTCGATTTAATTCCTGTTGCTCAAAAAACTACGGATTTATACTCTCAAAACAATAATATTAAAATTGATTTTGAATCAGAATATAAAGAAATGATTGTTTTGGGAGATAGATTATTGGTAAGCAGAGTAATTACTAACTTAATTTTAAATGGAATTCAATCTGTGGATCCCACTCGTCAGCCCGAAATAAAAGTGCGAATTTATAAAAATCCAGAAGAAAATTTTGGCATAATTGAAGTAAGTGACAACGGAGTTGGAATACCTGAAGACGTAAGAAAAAAAGTATTTATTCCAAATTTTAGCACGAAAGTAGGAGGCTCGGGCTTAGGATTAGCCATGGCTAAAAGAGGAATAGAACATGCAGGTGGTAACATTTGGTTCGAAACAGAAGAAGACAAAGGCACAACATTCTTTGTAGATCTACCAATTTCAGAAAAACAATAATTAATTTTATTGTTTCCTCAATTCTTTAAAGATAGTTTCTGTTTATCTTTGTCATCGAATTTTCCAATCTAAATTTCTATGATTCAAATAAAGTCATTTGATTTCTCACCTTTTTCTGAAAACACCTATGTTGTATTTGATGAAACTAAAGAGGGTGTAATAATTGACCCGGGCTGCTTGGCACAGTCAGAAAAAAATGAACTTAAAGCTTTTGTTGAAGAAAATAAAATACACATTAAAGCTTTACTGCAAACCCACACGCATCTAGACCATGTATTTGGCTCTGCTTTTGTAAAAAGAAATTTTGGTGTAGAAATGTATATACACAAAAAGGATTTACCTATCTTAAATGATGTGGAATTACGTTGCAAAACGTGGGGAATTCAAGGATATGAGCCAGTGCAAGCTGATAAATTCTTGGAGGAAGGAGATCAATTCAAATTTGGAAATACAACTTTAGATGTAGTTTTTGTTCCGGGGCATTCCCCAGGCCATATAGCGTTTATTGACCATGAAAGCAAAGTTATTTTTGGAGGAGATTGTCTTTTTTATCAGAGTATTGGTAGGACTGATTTTCCATTTTGTAGTCATGCAGAACTCATAAATAGTATTAAAACCAAGTTTTTTACTCTGTCTGATGAATATATAGTGTATGCAGGACATATGCAGCCTACTACTATAGGAGATGAAAAAAAACTAAACCCTTTTTTAAAATGAGATTATTTACAATTCCTAATTTTATTACCCTCGGAAATTTAATTTGTGGATGCTTGGGAATAATTTCAGTATTCAACTCCGATTTTAAAACTGCAGGTTTACTAATATTTCTTGCTTTATTTTTAGATTTTGCTGATGGCTTTGTTGCACGTTTGTTGAAAATAAGTTCTGAAATAGGCAAAGAACTCGATTCTTTGGCCGATGTGGTTACTTTTGGAGTTCTTCCTTCTTTAATTATTTACCGTTTTTTAGAAATTTATTCCCAAGACAACAGTTATTTGAAATATATTGTATTCTTAATGTGTGCATTTTCAGCTCTTAGGCTAGCTAAATTCAATTTGGACACTCGTCAATCCGATTCATTTATAGGCTTACCAACCCCCGCTAATGGAATGGTGGTGGCAACTTTTCCATTTCTTATAGACAATAACTCCATTTTTTCAGACTTAATCCCAAACCCCTATTTTTTAGTTGCCTATACTATTATATTTAGTGTTTTACTAATAATGGAAATTCCTTTAATTGCATTAAAGTTTAAAAACTTTTCTTGGAAAACCAATAGAATCAGATTCATTTTTTTAATAATCTGCCTAATTCTTTTAGCGTTTTTAAAATTAACAGCCATCCCATTGATTATTGTTTTATACCTTTTCATTTCTTTTTTAATTTATTTCTCTTGGATAAAAGCTTAAACCATAGGCTTTACTTAATATTTAAGGAATTAATTAAAAAATACTGGCGTCTGACAAAATAAAATCTTCTTAGTATAATCACCTAAATAGTAAGCCCTTACAGGGCTTTTGATTTGAAGAGGGTACTTTTTGGTACCAATATTAATCCGTTCGGATTTTTCCATACGGGATTATTGATTATCAGTCACTCAACATATAAAAGTTCCTTTTTCTTAATTTAATCGGACATCAGTAATTAAAAAAGAAAACAAGGAGCAATTTTAAACAGCTTTAGAAAATCTTGTGCTTAGAATTTTTAATTTATTATTGGGAATTAAGGACTCAATATTCCCATTAAACTTTCTTTTTTTTCTAGCATTTGACGATTCTTGCATAGTCTTAGAGAAAACTAGCCAAGGATAAAAATCCATTGGTTCAGGCAAAAAATCTTGGTTGATTTTCAAGTACATCAAATGTAAATGAGTATCAGATCTTTTGCTTCGGGCATTAAATCCAGTTCTTCCCACTTCTCCTAGTTTATCTCCAGCTTTAACTATCTGACCTACATCCACCACCACTTTTCTATGATGAGCATAATACCAAAGTCCTCCACGCTCGAAATCATAAACCCAAACATAGTTCCCACCTCTAAAAGCGGAAGAGTCTGTCCAATCCTTTTCTATTGCCATTACAATACCATTGCCAACAGACACTATATCTACATATTCATTTTTCCTGTCATCTATACAATCTTGATTTGGATCAAAAATAAAAATATCGTGTGCTGGATGGCTTCCATTCACGCTATAATCAAACAAATTGAAGTTTTTAACAAAATATCCAGATCCTTTACCTCCTACTGCATCAATATTACTTTTGGTTAGTGGGAAAGCCAATATGGAGGCCTCTTCTTCTTTTAAAGCATTAGGATAGCCATCCTTAATTCCTTTAAATATTTCAATAAACTCATTTTCAGCTTCAGATGGACTAACTTTTTGTTCTCTAACATTTACAAGCATAGTTTTAAATCGATTTAATAAAATCTGATCATCATAAAATGAATATGGAAATGTGGTGTCAGAAGTTAGACCTATTGCCGAAAATAATATAAATGCGATATTAATAAACATGGATTTTACAAGGGTATTTTTTATGATATTGGTAACTTATCTTTTGCAAATTTATGATTTCCTATGCAAGAAATCTAAAAAAAAGAAGGCTATATTAATTTTTTAAAAAATATGAGGCTATTTGAGTCTTAAAAAGGTAGATGGCATTATAAAATAACAATTATTTATATTTAATAGTAATACAGTACCGTTTTATCTTTTGGAATATCTTTTTTTTTTAAGATATTTGCATTAAGTCTATATTATTAAAATTCTCCAATTTGAAAAATATTTTTCAACGCTACAAGCCCTTGTTTGGTTATTTTTTTGCAGCAGGTAGCGGTGTTATCGTTCAGTACCTAGTTGGAACCATAATTTGTATCCGATTTTTGGGTTTCCCCTTCGAAAAGGGCATATTGTGGGGTTTCATTATTTCGTTTCCGGTGGGTTTCATTTTGGCAAAAATATTTGCTTTTAAAGCAAAAGGCTCAGGAAACACGCGAAGAGAAATTATAAAATTTTTAATGGTAGTAATAATTTCTGGTTTAATTACAGTAAAAGGTTCCTATTATTCTTTAATTATTTTAACTAATCTATTTGGTAACATAAAAGCTACGTTACCCTTGATTAATAAAGAATTTAGCCCAATTGGAAGTATTAGTCATTTCTCGGGGATGGGCTTAAGTTTCTTCTTTAATTTTTTTACCCACCGAAAATTCACTTTTGTGGAAACAGGCTTATTTAATAAGCTTTTGGAATTCCATAATTCACAGGAAAAAAAGTAGCATATTATAATCTAATTATTAATTCCTTAATCAGCAAGGCCATTTTTGGCTCAGCCTTTGCAGCTGCCATTAAGATATTTTCAATTTTGGCCACTTTTAAATGTTCTGGAATACAAAGATCAGTTATAGCGGAAAGTGCAAATACGTTCAGATTCATTTGTCTTGCCACTATTACCTCCGGAACTGTACTCATACCTACTGCATCGGCTCCAAAATTTCTGAGCATTTTATATTCAGCTTTTGTTTCTAATTGAGGCCCTGGAACAGCCACATAGGTCCCTTCGTGTACTCCAGAGATATCTAAATCTTTTATGACATTTTTAGCTATATCGATTAACTCCTTCGAATAAGGCTCGCTCATATCAGGAAATCTGTCGCCCATACTGTTGGGTCCACGTAAAGGTGAAGGTATAAAAGAGGAAATATGATCATTTATTATCATCAAGTCACTTACATCAAACACTGGATTTAAACCTCCTGAAGCATTGGAAATAATTAAGGTTTCTATTCCAAGCTGTTTCATGATTCGAATTGGAAAAGTAATTTGATCCATCGAATAGCCTTCATAATAATGAAAACGGCCTTGCATACAAACAACTTTCTGATTGCCGATTAGTCCAAAAATCAATTTTTCTTTATGGAAATCTAATGTGGTTCGTACAAAATTGGGAATGATTTTATAATCAATTTCGAAGAAAATATCGATTTCGTCTAACATTTTACTTAGACCACTGCCAAGAACTACCCCAATCTTTGGTTTAAAATCACCAATAAGACCTTTTAAAAAATCAGAAGTTTCCGTAATTTCTTTAATCATAATAAATAAAAAAAAGATTGAATTTAAAGCAATGTAGCTTAAAATTCAATCTTAATAAAATAAACTAATTATCTTTTATAGCGACAAGGTACCCTTACGAGCAGCCTGAAGCAATGTAGCTTCTAAACCTTTTTTGTTGATGGTTCTGATGGTGCTAGTTGCAACCTTTAATTCCACCCAAACTCCCTCAGATTCTAGAAAAAACTTTTTAGTTTTAAGGTTAGGATAAAACTTGCGTTTCACTTTATTGTTAGCGTGTGAAACGTTGTTACCAGTCCTTGTTCTTTTACCACTTATTTGACAAACCTTTGGCATTATTGTTATTTGTTAAAATTAAAAACTCGTTTTCACGAAACGACTCACCTAATTAGGCTGCAAATATCCGAAATTTTATTTAAAAAACAAAATTCTATTTCAAATTTTCTGGTTTATAAGCACAATTTAAACAATTACTTTTACAACAATACCCTCTTTTAAGATGATACGCTCTTGTAAAAACCATTAATCCTTGATCATTAAAATAGAAATCTTGGATTAAATTCTTATTTTTCATATTGCTTTTTTTTTGATTTGAAATATTAACCATTAAAATGTGTTTTCTTGTAAACTTCAAAAAAACAAAAAAGTTTAAAATTTTAAATTGGTATTTCTGTAGACCATTTTATTTCTGTCATAACAAACATAGATTGCACATTTTGGATATTCTCCAATGCGGCTAGTTTATTTACCATAAAATTTTGATATTCTGCTATATCTTTTACCAATACACGCAACAAATAATCGAAATTTCCAGCAATGTAATAACACTCTACAACCTCATTAAATAATATTACTTCCCTTTCAAATTGTATTAAAAATGGCTTTGCATGTTCTTTTAGCTGCACATTACAATAGGCCAGCATAGGTTTGCCAATCTTCTTTTTATTGAGTAATGCTACGTAATTATCAATGT
Organism: Cytophagaceae bacterium; assembly: GCA_031414675.1. Lineage (GTDB taxonomy): Bacteria > Bacteroidota > Bacteroidia > Cytophagales > Spirosomataceae > Leadbetterella. The sequence goes on along the minus strand of JANNWE010000535.1, from coordinate 1,305 downwards.
ATCCATCCCGCTCTAGTCTCTTTATCCGTTCATAAATAGGAGTTTGAGAGAGTTTTAAGTCATAAGATAATTCTTTTGTGGTAGTCCTAGCATTTTTTTGTAAAGCCAGTAATATTTCGCGGTCAATGTCATCTATTTCAGGCATATTTTAGAAAAAATTTTTATAATCCCGAAAATAATAGAAAATTTTCATAGAGAATGGACTTCATATAGAATTTTTATCCAAATAAATCAGAAAACACATCTTCTAATTTTTCCAAAGCCACAATTTGAATAGCATAGTCTGAAATTGTAAGCCCTTTTAAGTTATTTTTTGCTATGTATATTTTCTCAAAACCTAGTTTTGCGGCTTCAGAAATCCTATTTTCTATTCTATTGACAGCCCTAATCTCTCCCCCGAGGCCGCATTCCGCACAAAAGCAAAAAGCTTTATTTACGGGTAAATCTTCATAGGAGGAAGCAATAGAAACACAAACAGCCAAATCAATGGCAGGATCTTCGACCTTTAAACCTCCAGCCACATTTAAAAAAACATCCTGAGTACCCAATCTAAAACCTCCTCTTTTCTCTAAAACCGCTAATAACATTTGCAATCGACGTGGGTCAAATCCATTGCTGCTTCTCTGTGGAGTACCATAGTTAGCGGTACTTACTAAAGACTGTATTTCAATTTGTAAAGGCCTATTTCCTTCCATCATGGCAGCAATAGCAATGCCACTTATATGAACGTTTCTTTCAGAAATTAATATTTCAGAAGGATTACTTACCTGTCGTAAGCCATTGGATAACATTTCGTAAATTCCTAATTCTGAAGCATTTCCAAATCTATTTTTGGTAGTTCGCAAAATTCGATAGGTCATAAATTGATCGCCCTCAAATTGCAAAACGGTATCTACCATATGTTCTAAAACTTTAGGCCCAGCTAAACTTCCATCTTTTGTAATGTGACCAATCAAAATTACTGGGACATCCGATTCCTTGGCAAATTTCATGATTTCAGAGGCACACTCTTTCACCTGAGAAACACTCCCTGCCCCGCTTTCAATTAACGGTGACACCAATGTTTGGATAGAATCAATAATTACAATGTCAGGCTCAATAACTTCAATTTGTTTAAAAATTAAATCTGTGGCAGTTTCTGTTAAAACATAACATTTGGGATTGTGAAAGGGCAAGCGTTCCGCCCGCATTTTTATTTGTTGTTCGCTTTCTTCCCCTGAAACATACAAAATAGTATAGTCTTTTAAACTTAAGGCTATTTGCAACATTAAGGTAGATTTACCAATTCCTGGCTCCCCTCCAACT